>NZ_JACJEY010000209.1:0-312 GCF_014164295.1 Pseudoalteromonas sp. SG43-7 | reverse complement strand
GAGGGCGTCTACTCTTTTGCTTGTTGTTGAATTGCAGTTTACGCAAGCATCATGTTGATTTCCCTATTTGGTTACTAATTTTAGTAATGATTGAGCCAGCCCATTTTGAGCTGGCTTTTTTTATGTCTGCTATTTGGCGCATGCAGTATTATTTTCATCAATTTTAAATTTATTTTGAACTAAAGTGGTTTGAGGGCGTCTACTCTTTTGCTTGTTGTTGAATTGCAGTTTACGCAAGCATCATGTTGATTTCCCTATTTGGTTACTAATTTTAGTAATGATTGAGCCAGCCCATTTTGAGCTGGCTTTTTT
>NZ_JACJEY010000208.1:0-314 GCF_014164295.1 Pseudoalteromonas sp. SG43-7 | reverse complement strand
TATTTGGCGCGACGGGCGCATAGTAATAACTACTTGTACTGACTTCTAAAGCACGACACAACTCAGATACCGTATAGCTTGGGGTCGCTTTCTTCAATGCTTTAATTACTTTAAATTTTGATTGTCGCGAATGAAGAAAGCGGTGGCTTTTTTTAATATATCATTATCCCTTAAAGCGCGCTGTAGCTGCTTCTCTAGCAATTGAATACGTTGCTGTTCTGGTGTGAGTGCTTGTACATTTCCCGGGCTCTTACCATCTAGCTCAGATAGATATTGTTGCTTCCAACGTGATACTGCTGACTTTCCTGCGCCAG
>NZ_JACJEY010000207.1:0-315 GCF_014164295.1 Pseudoalteromonas sp. SG43-7 | reverse complement strand
ATGAAGAAATAGTCGAACAGGTTTCGCAAGCGTGGAATAAATTCATTTCTGTTCCTGATACGGTTAAAAGCATATGCTCTAGAGACTGGATAAAATTGACTTAATCTTTATGCAGATTGGTATTACCTTTCACCTCGAACCTTCTTTTTACTTTATTCCAGACGTAAAAAAGCCCGACTATTTCTAGTCGGGCTTTCTCAATTTGGAGCCTGGCAATGTCCTACTTTCACATAGCAAATGCTACACTATCATCGGCGCTGTTTTGTTTCACTACTGAGTTCGGCATGGGGTCAGGTGGGTCCAAAACGCTATTGT
>NZ_JACJEY010000206.1:0-319 GCF_014164295.1 Pseudoalteromonas sp. SG43-7 | reverse complement strand
CTGGCGCAGGAAAGTCAGCAGTATCACGTTGGAAGCAACAATATCTATCTGAGCTAGATGGTAAGAGCCCGGGAAATGTACAAGCACTCACACCAGAACAGCAACGTATTCAATTGCTAGAGAAGAAGCTACAGCGCGCTTTAAGGGATAATGATATATTAAAAAAAGCCACCGCTTTCTTCATTCGCGACAATTGTCAACAACAACCGAAAAGTGATCCACTCCACCATTTGAATAATGATCCACTATTTATTAAGGTTTTCCATTAATCCGGCTTGTTTCTTTTCTTTGATCCTATAACTTTCCCCCTTAATTTGAA
>NZ_JACJEY010000205.1:0-321 GCF_014164295.1 Pseudoalteromonas sp. SG43-7 | reverse complement strand
CGTCAGCAAAGTAGCAAGCTACTCTCTGTTACCGCTCGACTTGCATGTGTTAGGCCTGCCGCCAGCGTTCAATCTGAGCCATGATCAAACTCTTCAATTAAAAGTTTTTTGTCTTTCGACAGCTCAATGAATTCTGAATTTATTTAATATCTTTCGATATTGAATTGACTGTGCCGAATAATCACCGAAGTAACTATTCTGTTGGTCACTCAGTTTCAATTGAGACTCTAAATTTTTTGCCTTGCTTAGCTATCTAAAAGAAAGTTAAGCTCGGCTGTTAGAACTCAATCTGTACGAGTGCCCACACAGATGATTGCTTTA
>NZ_JACJEY010000204.1:0-335 GCF_014164295.1 Pseudoalteromonas sp. SG43-7 | reverse complement strand
AAGTGCTTTTTACTAGCTTGACTAGGCTTATCGCAAGTTAATACGTCCTTCATCGCCTCCAACTGCCAAGGCATCCACCGTGTACGCTTAGTCACTTAACCATACAACCCAAACGGGTCTTTGTTTTGTGACAGTTTAACTTCGCCAGAAGTTAATATTGAATACTAAAGTAGATACCAATCAACAAACGAAACGTTCATTAAATGGCAATGAATGATACTGCTATCATTCTTTTTTACTTTTGAAAACTCTGTACAAATACACTGTATTTATACGAATTTTATTATCAGCTTTTCCAAATTTTTAAAGAGCATATTAATTAGTTAACCCAAAGG
>NZ_JACJEY010000203.1:0-338 GCF_014164295.1 Pseudoalteromonas sp. SG43-7 | reverse complement strand
GGCGAAATTAAACTCGATAGCCAAGGCAACGCCACCATCATCGCTACCAATATACTCACCCTCGACAGCAACATTGTCACCTTTGATGGGCCAGTTGATTACGATATAGAAAGCCCGCAAACAGCTAGCAGCCCAAGTGCCTCAAGTCCTGCGAGTATTAGCCGTATTAATGATGTAACCATAAATGATGCAGGCGTTGCTGCAACTACCGCCAGTGTGGTCGATTTAGAATACGTTTACCAAGACGGCAGCCCGGTTAAAAATGCGCCCTACACCATTACCTTTGATGATGGAACGCAAGCGACCGGGCAACTAGATGACAGTGGACAAGCACAACT
>NZ_JACJEY010000202.1:0-340 GCF_014164295.1 Pseudoalteromonas sp. SG43-7 | reverse complement strand
CAACAATTAAATAAGGCCTGATATTTTCTTCTACTTCTCCTGTGCTTATCCATGCATAAGCAGGTAAATTTTTAGCTAATTTATAACCATTTTTATTTATTGCCAGTTCACCGTAGTAAATTCTGCTCTCTGACTTATCTAACCACTCAACCGCTACTTTTTCTGGGAATTTTTGATCGTAAACACCAACCATAGCTCCCGCTGTGGCTCGACAACAAGACATAGTTCCTGCGGGTACATCCCACTGGTCATCAAACTTAATTAAAGTCACGAATATATCATTACCTTCATCCGTTGAACCCGATACAACCATATAATCTATTTCACCTGTTGTTGCACA
>NZ_JACJEY010000201.1:0-344 GCF_014164295.1 Pseudoalteromonas sp. SG43-7 | reverse complement strand
TTTTGATGTAAGTTTAGCCAGCTATTTTGGCTTAAGTTACGTATCTGTGCTTTTTCTATATTACGTGTCGGCGAGTAAATCAGTTGATTTAACTGAGCCGGTAAGCGGAATTTAGCGTGTCGCACGAGCCGGTCGATTTTTCTTTGCTCACGCGTATCAATTTCATGAGTGAGCAATAAACTGACGCGCTCTATAAAGCTTTGTTCTTGATATAGATTGGGCTGTTCAAGCTGTTGCTTGAGTGCTTGCTTTATACCGGATAACTTGAGTAGTTGAAGTTGCTGGTTAATGGTGTCTATCATGTTTGCATTCCTTAATGGTAATAATCTGTGCCACGTATGTTG
>NZ_JACJEY010000200.1:0-347 GCF_014164295.1 Pseudoalteromonas sp. SG43-7 | reverse complement strand
CAGTTTAAAAATGATGAATCGCGTAAAAAGCTAAGCTACATCGACAAAATGAAGGTCAAAATAGACAGCCCAATCGGGCGACGACAGTACAGCAAACGACTTGGCTGTATAGAGCCAGTGTTCGGGAATATTACAGTTAACAAAGGCATGAATAAATTGACCTTACGCGGTCAAACGAAAGTGAATGCCCAATGGCAACTGTATTGCTTAGTTCATAATATAGAAAAGCTGCAAAACAGGACGCATTAATAAAGGTAAGCTGCTACCTCTCCAAATAAGCCACTTAAACACCTGTCATACCTTCCAAAACGCCCATTAAAGCAACAGCAAATCCTCTTTTTATATTT
>NZ_JACJEY010000001.1:0-199965 GCF_014164295.1 Pseudoalteromonas sp. SG43-7 | reverse complement strand
CGTCAGCAAAGTAGCAAGCTACTCTCTGTTACCGCTCGACTTGCATGTGTTAGGCCTGCCGCCAGCGTTCAATCTGAGCCATGATCAAACTCTTCAATTAAAAGTTTTTTGTCTTTCGACAGCTCTATGAATTCTGAATTTATTTAATATCTTTCGATATTGAATTGACTGTGCCGAAGCAACTTATAATAAGTTACTTCTGTTGGTCACTCAGTTTCAATTGAGACTCTAAATTTTTTGCCTTGCTTAGCGAACTAAGCTTGGCTGTTAGAACTCAATCTGTACGAGTGCCCACACAGATGATTGCTTTATATTGTTAAAGAACGTCGCGGTTAAAGTTAAACTTTATCTCGCTAGGGCTGCGCATACTACGCTTTCCTATTTTTTTGTCAACACTTAATTTTAAATTTTATTAAAAATCTAAACTCAAGTTTTACTCGACTAACTGATTAACTCTTGCCTCGCTAAGCGTTGCTGTCTGCCGTCTCAGTGGGGTCGCATTATAGGGCGCGGCGAATTTTACGCAAGCGTTTTTTAAAGAAAACTATAAAAAACATGCCTTACGCTTGCTTTTTAGCCAAGATGCTTAAAAACACATCTAAAAAATAGATAATCGCTATTGTTCAATCCTTCTAAAATAGGGTTTCACATTCATATACGTTGATATTAATAACACTAGTATTGTATATATGAAATTTCATATATACACTTAATGGATATTGTCAGTCAGAATATTTAATTTACATGTCCCAAAGTAATAGCTCAAAGCAAAGTGTGCTCTTTCTGTGCACTGAGAATTCAGCCCGTTCACAAATGGCAGAAGTATTACTGAGAAATAAAGCGGGAGAGATTTTTGATGTTTATAGTGCAGGGATCGCTCCTAAAGATATTGATCCTAGAACAATTAATTGTTTGCAAAAGTTTAACTTGCCGATAACTGAGCTCAGCGCAAAACATATAGCTGAGTTTACAGATAAGACTTTTGATTATGTTATTACGCTATGTGAAAGAGCAAACAATGAATGCAGAGCTTATAAAGGCGCACTGTTGCAACTTGCGTGGGATATTGCAGATCCAAAAGTAATGGTAGGTTTAGAGCCCTTTGTCGCAACCCTCTATGAACTTGATAAACGACTGGATATGTTTATTGACGTACACGGTAATATTAATAACCTGCAATCACATCAGTATGTGCCACTATGTAGTAGTACCATCTCAGATCAAGATAACGAGTTATCGATAGATCCAAGCATATTTTATAAATGCTTAACTGATCAGATCCGATTAAAAACTTTAATGTTAACCAACTACTATGGCGAGTTATGTGTTTGCGAATTAATGGTAGCACTGCAAGAGCAAAGCCAACCAAAGGTATCGCGTAACTTAGCCGTATTAAAGAAAGCCGGCATCATTACAGATAGAAAGCACGGACAATGGGTGTTTTACCAAATTAATCCAAGATTGCCACAATGGAGCAAGACGATTATTAGTACAACCACTGAAAGTAATCTCCATCTGATCATCAACAGCCTTAAGCGATTAGCGACTATGCATAAACGACCTAATAAAGTGAGCTTTTGCAGTTAACGATAACTTTAATAAACACAGCACAATTTAACATTGGCTAACGTAATGAAGCGCTAGCTTTACCGCACTTACAACCCAACAATTAATCAGGATGTAATTATGACAGTAAAAGTAGGTATAAATGGTTTTGGCCGTATGGGCCGATTATCAATGCGCGCAGCATTTGATTGGCATGATATAGAAATTGTCCATATTAACGATCCAGGCGGTAATGCTGAAACATTCGCTCATTTAATGACGTTTGATTCAGTACACGGTAAATGGCATCACGAAGCAAGTCATACTGAAGATACTATTATAATTAATGGTAAAACAATTGCTTTTACGCAAAACACTAAAACAGAACAGACTGATTGGTCTAACTGTGATGTCGTTATTGAAGCGTCGGGTAAAATTAAAACCAAGGCACTACTGCAAGCTTACCTAGATCAAGGTGTAAAACGCGTTGTTGTTACAGCACCAGTAAAAGAAGAGGGTATTTTAAATGTAGTAATAGGTGTAAACGACCACCTTTATAATAAAGAGATTTACCCAATCATTACCGCTGCATCATGCACAACTAACTGCTTAGCACCAGTAGTAAAAGTTATTCATGAAAAGATTGGTATCAAGCATGGCTCAATCACCACCATTCATGACATAACCAACACCCAAACAATTATTGATGCGCCGCATAAAGACTTACGCCGTGCACGTTCATGTGGCACAAGTTTGATCCCCACTACAACTGGTTCAGCTACTGCTATAACGCATATTTTTCCAGAGTTAAAAGGTAAACTAAATGGCCATGCTATTCGCGTACCGCTAACTAACGCATCAATTACTGACTGTGTATTTGAACTTGAGCGCGGTACTACCGTTGCTGAAGTAAATAAATTACTTAAGGATGCTGCTGAAAATGAACTAAAAGGCATAATGGGCTACGAAGAACGCCCACTGGTATCTATTGACTACAAAACCGATCCTCGTTCCAGCATCATTGATGCGCTATCAACCATGGTGATCAACGACACTCAAGTAAAACTTTATGTGTGGTACGACAATGAATGGGGCTACGCGAACCGAACTGCGGAACTGGTACGTAAAGTTGGTCTAGCTGACAAGGAATAATTAACCGTGGATCGATTCACAGCACTCTCCCCACAAATAAAACAATATTTGATCATTACCGGTAATTACTGGGCATTTACTTTAACTGATGGCGCATTGCGGATGCTCGTGGTGCTGTATTTTTATCAATTAGGTTACAGCCCACTTAGTATTGCTATGTTGTTTTTGTTTTATGAAATTTTTGGTGTGATCACCAATTTAGTGGGCGGATGGCTGGGAGCTCGATTCGGCCTGAATAAAACCATGAACATTGGCTTAGCATTACAAATTGTGTCTTTGGCAATGCTTATGGCACCTGTAGATACACTCACCGTAATTTATGTGATGGCTGCGCAGGCGCTTTCAGGGATCGCAAAAGATCTGAATAAAATGAGCGCCAAAAGCGCTATTAAGTTACTAGTACCAAAAGACGCGCAAGGCCAGCTTTTCAAATGGGTGGCTATTTTAACGGGTTCTAAAAATGCGTTAAAAGGTGTTGGCTTCTTTTTAGGTGGCGTACTGCTGACTTTGCTAGAGTTTCATGGCGCAATGCTAATCATGATCTGCATGCTCACTATGGTTTGGCTATTTAGTTTATTCGCATTAAAAGAAGACCTAGGCAAAGCTAAAAATAAAGCCAAATTTAGTGAGCTGTTCTCCAAAAGCAAAGCCATTAATGTACTCTCAGCCGCACGAATGTTTTTATTCTGCGCAAGAGATGTCTGGTTTGTGGTTGCCTTGCCTGTATTTTTAGCCGCAACCTTTGGTTGGGATCATTGGTGGGTTGGCGGCTTTATGGCAAGCTGGGTGATTGGCTATGGCATAGTGCAGTCTTTTGCGCCTCATATTACAAACATAATGAGTACAGGAAAAAAATCAGTTCAGGTGCCCTGTGGCCGTAGCGCTTTTTTATGGGCCAGTTACTTAACAGCTATACCGGCCATTATTGCCTTAGCTCTGCATTTTGACTTTTATATACAAGCATCCGTTATTATCGGTTTACTGATATTTGGTGCGGTGTTTGCGATTAACTCATCATTGCATAGCTATTTAATTGTAAGGCTTGCTGATAGTGATGGCGTGTCACTTGATGTAGGCTTTTATTATATGGCCAATGCTATGGGGAGATTACTAGGCACTGTTTTATCGGGCTGGGTGTATCAACAATATGGACTTGAAGCCTGCTTATGGATCTCAAGCTGCTTTATTGCCCTAGCAGCACTGTTATCGCTGGCACTACCAAAGAGTAATCAATAGTCAATAAAATCAACTACTGGCAAGCTCTCAAAGCCTGGTTTAGCAAATAAATACCCTTGCATTAACTCAATACCTGCGGCTTTTAACCATGTATATTCTGCAAGGGTCTCAATCCCCTCTGCTAATGGGGTGATATTTAATTCACGAAGCATATTTAAGCTATGAGTCACTATTGATTGGCGTACTTTATCTGAATCGATATTTCGGATCAGCTCCATATCGAGCTTAATAATATCCGTTTGAAAATCGGCTAATAAATTAAGGCCCGAGTAACCAGATCCAAAATCATCCAGAGCTGTTGTAAAGCCTAGAGATTGATAATATTCAACCACTCGCTTAATGTGAGCACTGTCTTCTATTTTCTCAACTTCAGTAAACTCAAACATAATTCGTTGCGTCGGAAAGTTATATTTTTTAGCTGCTTCTAAGGTGGTACGAATACACCGCTCAGGCTTATAAATAGCATTGGGTAAAAAGTTAATGCTAAGCATAGAATCAACCCCTAACTTAGCGGCTAAAGCAATCGCTTTTATTCGACAGAACTGATCAAAAGTATAACGATTTTCTTCATTTACTTTTGCGATAACAGAATATGCAGACTCATTATTAATGCCTCGCACTAGAGCTTCATAGCCAAAGATAGAGCGCGTCTTACAATTTACAATTGGTTGAAATGCCATAGTAAAATCAAAGCCTAGGCCTTCTAAATCGGCACAGTCATTACACGATACCTTTTCACATTCAGTTAGTTTGTCATTCATTCAGCACAACCCATTTTTGTCTATTTTTTCATAGTAGTAGAGTTAAAAGCGAAAGCCAACCTTACTTTAACTATTGCATATAAAATCAAGTTCACTATGCAGATATTCCTTAACGCTGCACTTTGAAGAATAGAAAGTATATTTCAAGCCCCCAAATATGGAACGCTTAATGCATTTATTTTTTAAACCAAATAACTTGTCAACTTTTTGCCGCACGGGACACGCAATGAATCTAACAAATATACCTTCATCACTGCTTACAGATCCAAACTATTTAAAGCAAACACAAGCAGGCACACAGCAAACAAATGACAAAGAAAAACTAACTTCTTCCACTGAAGTGGAGAATAGCGATGAAAACACTGCTGAAAATAAAACTGACAACGATGAGACTGTAGAAACTACACAGCAACAAATGATTAAAAACATTAAAGAACTACAAGAAAAAATACGCGCGCTTGAAGCTGACAGCAGCCTTACCAAAGCAGATCAACAATCACAAAAAGCTGAATTACAAAAAGAGTTAGATCAAGAACTTGTTTCAATCCAACTTAGCGTAAAAAAGAACGTATCAACTTTGATGGGAAGTTTATTTTCGTCAGCAGGCAACACCAGCTCAGGTTTATTGTTTAACTATAGTGCTTAGAATTACTTTCTAACTAACACTCTCAAAACTAAAAAAGTCCCATTGCGGGACTTTTTACTAATTATTTTTGGATAGCAGACGCTTTATTTACAAGCTGCACTTGAGAGGTAATAGCGCGATCAATAACTTGGCTATAAACTCGCTTCTTCTCGCTTGAGCTAGAATCTAGCACAAAATCTGAAAGCTTAGAGTTTTGCGTTGGCTTTGGCTTTATTAAATTTGAAAACATAAACACTCCTAAAGCTCGTTTTTTGAGCTGGATGGTGATTCTATCAGGCTCTGTAGATCTTCTCTAGTGAATTTTTCATCTAAATGATGCTCTATTGCCTGAACATTATCGTGATAAAAACGTGTTTTGCCCTTATTATTTTTAACTAATAAATCCACTTGAATTTGACTACCGAACTTGAGCTTAAGTTCCCTTATAACCTCCTGAGAAGCAAAGAACTGATCAATAAAGGTATCAGCTAGAATTCTACGTCCCTCTAGCTTTTCTCTTGCCTCAACGAACTCCCAAGCCAGCTCTGGTTTTTGATATACAAACAGAATTAGTACTTGCCTTTCCTTACGGATAGAGCGTTCAATATTCTTTTTTGCAACATCATAACTTGCCAAAGTTCCATCTAACAAAAAAGACTGCTTGTTTTTAAACGCATGATCAAGTGTTCTCTCAACAATAAAAGATACAGCACGATGAAATAAATACGAGTTATCACCTGTATAACCAGGTATAAGCTCTCTTAGTTCATCAGGATCAAGCCTTAATACATTATCAGCTCCAATTTCTTCCAAAAAGGCTTTTGAAGCTTCAGTTTTACCTGCACCAGGCGAACCAGCCATGAAAACAGAAACTGGCCTTGTATCGGGAGGAAACTGGTTTTTGTCTGTTAACTCGCGAGCTATACGAGTCCTATTACTTTTAGCATAGCTTATTGCCTGTCGTTCTAGTTCTTCTGGTGCCATATAAAACCTTAATCATCTCTACTCATTATGTCACTTAAGTAGTTATTCGCAAGTGATTCAAATTCAGAATATACCCTAGGGCTCTTCTCGTTTTTTTAATGGCAAAAAAAATCACACGAACTTTTAACAATAGCCAGAGTATCAGAGCGTAAAGCAGACAAGCGACCAGCTCTAGACTGCAAATGGCTTGGTCGAGAAGGTTGTATTTATACAGTGAAAGGCAAAGGCGGCCTAATCCGTGATGTACTAATACCGAATGCATTAGCTACACAGTTAGAAGAAAGGCGCTTAGCACAGCCTATAACGGTTCGTGATAGAGAAATTAACTATTTGCAACGCTACAATATTGGTGGAGGCCATAAATGGTCATGTTCATTTTCAAAAGCATCTAATCGCGCTCTATTTTTTTCTAATGGTGCCCATGGCCTTAGACATAGCTACGCACAAGAAAGAATGGATGAACTTAAAGGTTTGGGGCTTAGTAGGCAAATAGCTCTCGAAACTGTATCACAAGAGCTAGGTCACTTCAGGGCTGAAATTACTGAAGTTTACTTGAGATAAAAACTACCCATTGATTAGTACTTTATGCATTAATTCAAAGTGATGAGCAATTGATAGCTTTTTAATATATGCCAAGCTGGTTTGGCAACCATTCTGATAGATTTCTAGCAATTCGTTGAGAGAATTTGACCACACTAAGATTTCAGGTTTAGTTCTTATAAAAGCTTCTAACTCTGAAATAGCCTCTTCAAGCAAAATCGGCACTTCATCAGCTACTTGCCTCTCAGCTGATAAAAAATGCCTTATATATATTTCTAAAGTCGGCTTATCAAAAGTGATATGAAGAGCAGCTGTTATAGCCTGCCCGCCTCCCTCAGAGAAGTAATCACCCACAACAGAAAAGTCACCGTAGCCTTGAAAACCTCGACTTGTATAGTTGACATGCAAATCAGTAAAAAACTCTTCTAACTGAGCTCTGTATTCTCTATTAGTTGACCTACGATTAAAGCAATCATCAATTAATACACGCTCAAAATCACTAAATTGTGATTGATAAAAGTTGCTTGAGCAATGCTCTATAAAAATATGCTTTTTAAACTGCCTATTCGTTGCTGATAGCTCTTGTAAAAATTGGATATCCTGAAATTGACCAAAATGAATAATTGAAAAACTATGTTGTGGGTACCTATCGAGAATAATATTAATTTCTGTATTTGTAGATGTATCATTCACAATTATTCCAAACTCAGCATTAGGATAGGTATTAGAAATTTCATCTAAAAGTTGCTCTCTCGCGAGCGAATTGTTGGCTAACTCTCCAACTTTAGGATTTGAAACAATGATATAATTTGAATTATTTTGTTCTAAGACTTCTATACATTTAAGAATGTCTCTGCTTGACTGCCTAACTGGCTCAATAATGGGTGTAGAATTGCTCTCTGCAATTTTGTCGATAACATAACGAACAGCTAATAATTCAAACTGCTTACCACGTAGATATGAGTGATACATTTTCACATTCCTTGTATTGTGTGTTTACTAACCAACAATACAGGATTGTAAATTTAATAAAAGCTTTTTATTCAAGCGACTTGACAACAAGACTGAGGTTAATGATTTAGGAAAGTCCTTAAAAGTGCTTTTTTCTAAATCTGAGTATTCCCTAGCTCTAATTTGTTTTAGATATTCCTTATGAAGGGTCTTTATATCAAGTTTTGCAAATAATTCGATACAATCTTGTTTTCTTTTTGATGGGCTCAGTGGGGGGCTGTAATCAAAGTTATTGCTAATAATCTGCATATACTCAGGCACTCTTAAACAATTTAATATTGTTTCTGAACAAAAAGTTTCTATGTTTGTAGATGCTTCTCTTAACATTTTAAGGCTGTATCTATCAGTTAACTCATAAAGACCTGTAGTACCATCTACAACTTTTAAAGCCTTCTCGACATCAACACTAGGCACAACAAGATAAACTTTTTCAAATGCTTTTTTATATGTTCTTAACTGAGAGTCAAGCCTTTGAAAAGAATCAAACTCAGTCTTAATTTCATATGCAGTTGAGGTTCCATTAAAAATAGCAACATCTGCAATAGTATTATTAACCTTAAACTCTGTGACATAGAGTGAATTTGAGAGCTTATGCCTTCCTCTTACTATTTTTTCTGCGATAGCATTTTTATATATATATTCATTTGGATAATGCTGTCTCAATAAGTGAAATGCCCGCTCAAAAAATGCAGGTAGGTTCTGATAATCGAGGCGAATCACATTGACTTCTAACCCAGAAACTATCTTTTCAAGAGTATGACTTTCACCAAACTTAGCAAGCTCTACTAGGATGCTCTTATTAAAGACCTTGCTCATAAGTTGAAAGTCGTATTTGGACAGTTCGATATTTTTCATAATCAGTTAAGTAAAAAACATCCCATTTAATTTACCCATAAACAGAGTAACCCATGAATTCAAAATATACAGGTAATTATTGCATTATTTTATGTTCATTAATATTATAAAAAGTAGCACAGAGGTAGCACAGAGTAATTTCTGTTAGTAGGTATTTACTTGGAAAGCTTTTAAAAGTGGTGGCCCCTCCCAGACTTGAACTGGGGACCTAACGATTATGAGTCGTGTGCTCTAACCAACTGAGCTAAGGGGCCATTTTGTATTAGCTTATGTTTTTTAAAAAACAAAGCTAAATTTTTGAAGCGTTTAACCACCTAAGCGACTAAAGCGGGTTGCAGTATAAAAAGTTTTTACTGGCTTGTCACTAGCAAAAACCTTTATTTTAACAATCAATAAGCTAACTGCTTAAATAGTAGTCGCAAAAAGCTTTTATTGGTGACTAAAGCCATTCACACGAGTACTTGTATCATGTAGGAACGACTTTAGTCGCGAATGTTTTATCTTGTTCGTACCGATTCACAAACAAGATAAAAAACGCTACGCTAAAGTTAGCGCTAAATAGCTGCCAACGCTTTGTTTTATAATACTTACTAACTCGTTATCCATATATTGGTATTCATCAGCAATATCTAATACTTGAATATCTTTATACGTTAATAAATCTCCAAATTGCGCTTTAAGTCTATTTTTGTGTTTTTGCTCCATAACAAATATGACATCAGCCCATTGCATCATTTTGGCATTCACTGTTCTCTTTGCATTAGGGCTGGTGCCTGCTGAGCTAACAGCGAGCTCTGGGTGATTTTTCCATACTTGCTCAGCCGTTGGGCTTCGCCACTGATTGCGACTACAAATGAAAAGTACATTTGTCACTTTATGTTCCTTCATTAACGGAGCAGTCACGGTTTAAAACAAACTTTTCACCAGTGAATGTTTTTACAGGGTTACCACGCTCAACTTCCCAGTGCTGCTGCCAACGTGCTGTTTCTTGCTGAGTCATTTTATCCAACGCTACTTGCTCTAGTTTTTGAAACAACAACACACTTGCTAAACGCTTATTGGCATGTTGACTGCGCTCACTCTCAACACGTACCGAAGTCCCCGTTGCTGTGTGAGTTGCTCTTACCGCTGAATCAGTAGTATTAACATGTTGACCGCCAGCGCCAGACGCGCGGCATGTTTGAAAAGTTACGCCTTTATCAAGCTTACTTTCATCAATATCGAACAGTTGCCCGCTAAAAAACCAGTTTTTACGTTTATGCTTAAGCCGATACTGACTTTGACACACCCACAACATAGTACCTTGCCATGACTGAGCTAATTGCTTAGCCGCACTATTGGCTGTTGAATCAAGTTGCAATAAAACCGACTTTAAACATTCTCGTTCGGTTGCGCTAATAGCCTCAACAATCTCGAGTTCTATGCCTTGTGCGAGGCATTGCTTTTTAATCATTTTTAACGCTAAACTTACAGCTTTACAGCACTCAATAGGTCCTTGCCCTGCTGATAATTGCAGTAATATCATGATCAACAACCTCCATTTGTTTTGAAGGTTAAAACTGGCCGTAACTTAGCGACCACTTCTATTAAACCTGCATCAACCATGTCACTTATAACCGTTTCACACTTTTTGTACGCTTGGGGTGCTTCGTCGTATAGCAATTCTTTATTACCACAAACAACTCTGCTGCCTAACGCTGTACGATATAAATCTTCGCGCTTGTATTTATGACCTAATCGGCCATGGCACTCACCACGCTGCCATTTTCGCCCCGCGCCGTGTGCAAGTGAAAATAAACTGGTATTGATACTTTCCTGCACTGTTAGATCATTACCAATAAACTCTGTAAATACAGGTTTTACAAGATAACTGTAATCGCCACGAGAGCCTGGGATCACTACATAGCCTTTATCACTCGGTGTAGCACCTTTTCTGTGTAACCAGCCATCACAACCGTCAATGTTTTTAGCCGATACTAAATTATGGTTAATATCTAAGGTACACTCACCATTTGCTCGTATAGCCTCTAAAAACCGCTTAGCGATCAGCTCACGATTAAGTTCAGCAAAGCGCACAGCTTCATCATGCTTGCTCATGTAATCTTTAAAGTCAGCATCACTTTCACATAAGCCATCGTGATTATGACCCGCTATATGTTCAACCAATATTGATTGCCCTAACCCACACGAGCCTGAATGAACCAATAATTGAAGATGCTTTTTACTTAGCCCTAACTCATCTAAGGCACTTCGATTGTATATCTCATCAATAGCTTGAAACTCAGCAAAATGATTACCTCCACCAATGGTACCCAAGGCACTATCATAACCCTTGGTAGTAATATTTTTTGCCGCTTTGTTACTTTCTATGATTGAGAACCAACTTTCATCAAGTGGCAGCTCAATATGTGTAAATTTTTTGGCAAGTTTATCTAGATTTACTTTTGCTACTTTGGCTGTGGTTTGCCACAGCGCCATACCACAGCCAATATCGTTACCCACTAATGCAGGGTAAATTTTGTTGGTAGTGAAAAATGCAGCCCCGATAGGATACCCTCTACCTGGGTGTAAATCAGGCATGCCCGCAACGCGCTGCATACCATTTAGCTCTGATGTTTTGATCAGTTGCTGTATCGCCAGCCCCTCAATCCACGTATCAGCAGACGCAATAAGGCTAACTTTATCAGTTATTTTTTGGACGGATTTGCCCATAATACCAATTCCTTTTTCTTTGTTAGAAAAATAGGATTAAAACGAAATACGAATTGGCAGGTCTGGATCTATTTTGAAATCAAACGAAAGGAACGCGTTTAAACGCAATGCTTACCTAAATGTACTTAATATATAACAGCGTGTTTAAGTAACAAGTTTCTTATCGGATAAGACCTGCAAAGGATGTTGATGTCATTGTCATAGTATTTTCTCCTTCACAGTTAGTTGATGAATCCAACACTTAGGGTAAGTGCTGAAAAATTGAACGAACGCATGTTAATCAGTTTTTGAACATAAAGCAAACAAAAATTATGGCGTGTTTTATGTGCTTCTATATTTTATATATATGTTGTTACACGAGTATTTGCCCGAAGTAGGTATTTTAACTTACATACATGTTCTGTAAAACGAAGTGATTGAACAAGAAAACAAGGATAAAAGTAACCATTAACTAGTTAGTAGGAAATTTTGCGATTAACTCAGGTACTATGTTGAGGTAAGGGTATAAGTTCTTCTTTGAGCTGAATTGGTTAACTCCATGTTTGTCAAAATAGCTGTCTTAACAAAATTTGTGCCAGCTCTTTTTTATTTCTAATAACTTCCACACCGTAGTCACTTTTTATCTAACCATTTGTTCATAGCTTGATCGTAGGCGTCGGTTACTTTTGTTTTAGCACAAGTGGTGCCTACTAAGTAACTATCTGGTAGGTCACTTTTTGGCATTACACCAGCTCCTATCGATACCTTTTTAAAGCAGTTATCTCCGAGGCGATAGATAGTTAATTGCATGCTTTGCTTTTCAACTTTTAATGGGTCTATGCTGGTTTGCTGGTGCTCCTTTGGCACTGTAATACGCTGTGGTTGTGCTAAAACTTGTGACGTTGGAGGTGTTGATCGGAATGTATTTTGCTGTTGCTTTAGTATGCTCTTTAAACCTAATTTAAGGTCTATTTTTTTATAGCTGTTAGAGTCTGTTTGTGCCTTGGGCGTTACAGGCTTTATTGTTTTTTTAATTTTTACAATCGTATTTGCAGCAGGAATAATTGGTTTTTCAAGCTTTTTCAACAGCGTGGCTTCGTCGTGCTGGTTGCTCTTCTTTTCTATTCTAGGCAATGACTTAGGCAACGCCATACTAACCATGTATGCTTTAATTGGGGGAGTGTCTGTCACTATTAATTTTGGGGTTTTAACACTCATTAATATTGAAAAAATTATCCCGTGGAGCAGTAATGAAATAATAAAAGGCCAGCGCCACGTTGTCACAATATTTGTTCCCTAAACAATAAGTGTTCCCTATAACACTAATTTAATATGACCACATAGACGCTGCAAAGTTCCTAACATTAACACTATGTTATTATTTTTCTTAGCATTGACCAAATATTCAAACTCTTGTTTGAAAATGGATGTAATAAGAATTATGCAACTGCTCATTATCAATAACCTTAAATCAGCTAGAGAAAATGAGCATGTTGTAGCATATCTCACTACGGGCAAACTTTATTGTCTCTGCACAAGCTTGTGCAGCGACAATAAAGTTTGCCAGCAAGAGAGAAAATGACAATAAAGTTTGCCCGTAAGAGAAAGTGAGGCTTTAGTTTCTGCAAGCAAGAAACAAGTTAAAAACGCTAATAGCTGACGTAAGAATGAGCAACTTTTGCAACATCAGAATATCGAAAAGCCAGCGGCCACAAAAGTGACGGCTGGCTTTCCTACCCACCCTATCCCGTAATCACATGGTATGTTTCGGCTAATCAGCAGTACCTTTGACCTAGCTTAATGAAAGCAATAACAATGTGCTCCTAAAAATGTTTGAATAGCGCTGCGGTAGCAAACTGGCTAGTCACAGGGCTTACCAATACAGGTGCTTCAAACTGATGTGGTTTATCCACATATTTCGGCGTTAAGGTGCCAGTTTCCTATGAGGGTCTCACTAATTTACCAAATAGCAGGGTATTCAACAACTCCGTCAATACCAAACCCATGATTTAGCAAAGCTTGTCTTACTATAAATGGCAATGTATTCGCATCGCTAGGGTACTTAGCTAAAGTAGTTTCTGAAAATGTATCAATAGCAGCTAGCAGCTCTGATAGGCTAAATTGCTCAGAAACAACCGACCCCCAAATAGCGTCTTCAACTGTTGATTCTAATTCGGCATTTGTATTTTGAAACATTAGACGGCTTTGATACACAACTCTAAACTTGCTACTACCTTGGTGATGGATGACTAGCTTATATTGAGGAATTTTTTTCTCTAGCTTGTAGTTAACTCGTCTAGCATCAAAAAATGCTTGGCTTAATATCACCTTTCCTTCAACTTTATAGAAATTTTTTGAATTTGTCTCAGGAGCGATATTCCAATAAACACGAAAAGAGTTTCTTCTTAATTTATGACCATAAATTTCAAGCAAGGGTTTTAGCTGCTGTTCAGTGCCTTGTTTAGAGCCACTATTCCATCCACTCACAATTGATTGTTGAACCCTACAGGCATCTTTAATTTCATTTTGAGTCCAACCATCATTTAGTGCCAGTCTTATTAGCTGCTTGGTTTGTTTGAACTTTCTCTTATTCTTTTTTGAGTTTGTTGTTGCTTCCATAACTATCCTTAAAATGAAGCAGATGAATAATCACCTGCTTCTCCATTCCCAGTTACTTCTTCTGGTTTGGATTCATCTGCTTACCTCGGTTACCATGTACTTTAGCATTAGCAGGGTTATTTCCTGAAGTGCCTTTATTATTATTTGCTTGATTCGCTTTGTGATTACTATTTTGATTAGACATGTTTTTCTCCTCGTTGATTGTCTATCTAAATCATATGAAATTAGGAAAAAACAAAAACTGATAGTTTAATGATAATTGGTGATATCCGATGATATTTTTTAAATCATCAAACAATGCCTGTTTACTGACTTCTTGTTATCTCCTCAATTTTCTCATATCCTGTACCTGTTCATTTTTAGAGAAAGTAATGACAGACGAAATATGAACAATTCAATTGGTGCAACATATCTAAAGTTGGAAAAAAGCAGGTAGAATAAAAAAGAGTCCTCCACCAATAAAATCTGCAGAATAAGGATATTATGTACTCCCAAATTAACAACAGTTTATGCTGAGATATAACATCGGTAGTAGAGATGAACAGGTATTACGCCTGATAAAATCGACGAAGAGTTTTGAAGGCTGATACATGAAGATAACTCAAACTGAACTGGAAAATCATCTAATTAAAGCTGCGGATATAATGCGTGGCACGATAGATGCTTCCGAGATTAAAGAGTATATCTTCGGCATGCTGTTTTTAAAGCGCTGTTCCGATACATTTGAAGAACGTCGCGAAGAAGTTATCAATGCTCAACTTGAAAAAGGTAAAAGCAAAGAAGAAGCTAAAAACATTGCCGAAAATAAAATGTGGTACAAAAATACTTTTTATGTGCCTCCCACCTCCCGTTGGGAGTATTTAGTCAAACAAGCCAATAAAAATGTTGGTAACTTCTTAAATGAAGCGCTTGGCGGAATAGAGCAAGGTAATAGCTCACTTCAAGACGTATTGGAGCACATCGACTTTAATCGTAAAGTAGGTAAAAGAACATTAACAGATAATCAACTTCGCGAATTTTTCTCTCACTTTAACCAAATTAACCTAGCTGATAATAGCCTAGAAAACTCAGACGTTTTAGGTGAGGCCTTTGAATCATTACTTGGCTATTTTGCAGAAAATGCTAGAAATAAAGCCGGAGAATTTCATACCCCAAGAGCGATAGTTCAGTTAATGGTAGAACTTGCAAATCCACAAAATGGCAGCACTGTTTATGACCCATGTTGTGGTTCTGCCGGTATGCTCATCGAGGCACAAAAGTATGTCGGTAATAGTACTGGGGTTAATTCAAATGTAGATCTTTATGGGCAAGAAATAAAAGGTACAACGTGGTCAATTGCCAAAATGAACCTGCTATTTTCTGGGGCTCAGCTAAGTAACCTTGCAAACGAAGATACATTAGAAAACCCAAGATATATCAATAGTGATGGAACACTTACCCAATTCGACAGAGTGGTATCAAACCCTCCTTTTTCCAGCAACTTTGGCACTAGAGATCAAAATTTAAACCTCGATTTTAAATTCCCCGAAAGATTTAAATATGGTGCGGTAACTACCGGAACTAAAAAAGCGGATTTAATGTTTTTACAGCACATGCTAGCGACCTGTAAAGATCATGGAAAAGTAGTCTCGGCTATTCCTTTTGGCGCTCTTTTTCGTAATGGTGAAGAAAAACAAATTCGAGCGGGAATTATAGAAAACGACTTAATAGAAGCCGTCATTGCTCTGCCTCAGGGGCTGTTTTATGGCACAGGTATACCTACTGCCATTTTAGTTCTTAACAAAAATAAATCAGATGCTAACAAACAAAAAGTTTTATTTGTCGATGCTTCACATGACTATAGTGAAGTGCGATACGCAAATCGTCTGCGCCCAGAAGATATCAAAAAAATTACCAATGCCTACTTTTCTTACGCCACAGATGGAAGTTATTCAAAATTAGTTTACATAGAAGAAATTCGTAAAAATGATTACAACCTTAGCGTAAAGCGTTATGTTGATAATTCACCTGTTTTAAGACGAATAAATGAACTCAATGCACACCATCAAACTTTTAAAAAGTACTCTTTTTCCTCTAACCATGAAAACTGCGCAATAAAATCAATTAACTCTCCTTCTGATAGCCCTCGTTCAAATACTATAGTGTTAAGTAAGATAGCTAGAGGCACAAAACAGTGCATTGAACACGACGAAATAGGCACCAGAAACAAGTCGAATTTTTTTGAAATTCAGTTTGATGAAAATATAGTTTCAAGCGAGTACGTAAAATTATTTTTTGAATCAGAACTAGGTAAGCTCACGCTATCTCACCTTCCTCGTGGTACAACCATGCCAATGCTAAATAGAAAGGACCTTGAGAGTTTAACAATATTCATTCCAGCGGAGAATGAACAAAATAGAATAATAAACTTGGCCAGAAAGTTAGATGTTGCAAGAGAGCAACTTGCCAAATTTAAAGACAACTTACTTGAAAAACCTGCTCTTTATCAAGATTTTGAAAATCAAGCAGATAGCCTTATTTATGAACTTTCAACTCTTGATGAAGCCAACAGAATAAAGCAACTCATCAAAATAAATGAAACTCAGAGAATTGAGTTTAAACAATCTTTTTTCGCCAATGTTGACGATTTACAGAGCACTTTCCACAAAAGTGATAAAGAATACAAAAAGAGATGTAGGGAAGAGCAGTATAAAATTGCTAAGAATATTGCAACGTTTTTAAACACTGATGGTGGCACCTTATTGATAGGTGTAACTGATGACAGCAAAGTCTGTGGTGTTGAAAAGGAAATGCAGCACATAGGTGAAATAAAAGCCGAAGCTTACATAAAGCGTCTATCTCAAATCGTTGCGAACCTTATAGGTGAGAGAAACAACAAATGGTTGAAGTATTCATCTGTTGAAATAGACACCAAAATAATCGTAGTTGTTGACTGTCAAAGGGCTTCTAAACCCGTATTACTTCCAGACAAAGATCAAAAAGCTCCTACAGAATTTATCATTAGGCGAGGTACAGCTTCAGTGACCTTATACGGTTATGAACTGTTAGAATACATCGACTCACATTTTAAGAAGTAAAAATATGCCCTTAACCCTATCCCAGTTAGAAAGACATCTGTTCAACGCCGCAGACATATTGCGTGGCAAAATGGATGCATCAGAACTTAAATAATTCATTTTTGAAACGCTCTTCCAATATCTTTCAAGAGTCAAGAGCGTCATGAAGAAGTTATCAGAGCGTTACTTGAAAAAAGAAAAAGCTATGCCAAAGCTGAATCACTAACAATACTGCCCTGCTGCGAAGCCGCAGCTCCACGCGTATTGAAAATTATAGCCGCCTAGCCAACCGGTTACGTCGGTTACTTCACCAATAAAGTACAGCCCTTGAGCTTTTTTCGCTTCAAAGGTTTTTGAGCTAAGTTCGTCGGTGTCTATACCGCCTAGAGTTACTTCCGCTGTGCGGTAACCTTCGGTGCCGTTGGGTTTAATTTGCCAGTTATGAATGTAATTAGCTAGCTCGTCAATTTGGCTATGGGTGAGCTGATTTACATTGCAATCTGGAATAGCTTTACTCTCATGCAGTATTTCAATAAAGCGTTTTGGCAAAATAGTCGCTAGGCTATTTTTTAATGATTTTTGTGCTTGGGTTTCTCGCCATGTTGCTAATTGCGCTGTTAAATCAAGCTCTGGTAACAGGTTTATAGTCACTGCTTGCCCTGCTCGCCAAAATGAGCTGATTTGTAATATAGCGGGGCCTGATAAACCACGGTGAGTAAATAGGATGTTTTCTTTAAAACTTGTGCCGTCTTCACTGCTGACGATACATGGCACGCTAATACCCGATAGCCCTTCAAAGCGGTCTTTATCATGTTGGTGCAAGGTAAATGGTACAAGTGCTGCCATGGTCGGTAATACTTTTAAGCCAAATTGCTCAGCAATTTTATACCCTATTGGTGTTGCGCCTAGTTTTGGCATGGTTAAGCCACCAGCGGCAACAACGAGTGACTCACAGCTGTATGACTGTTGTTCTGTGATCACGAGATAGCCAGTAGCGGTTTTTTCAACGCTAAGCACTTCGTTACGCAGCGCAACATTAACACCCGCCCACTCGCACTCAGTTAGCAAAATATCAACGATATCTTGTGCGCTATTGTCGCAAAATAACTGCCCAAGGGTTTTATGGTGATACGCCAAACCGTGTCTGTCCACCAGCTCAATAAAATCATGCTGGGTATAACGGCTTAAACACGATTTTACAAAGTGTGGATTACCACATAAATAGTTTTCAGGGCTGGCGTTTTCATTGGTGAAGTTACAACGTCCGCCGCCGCTGATGAGAATTTTACGACCAGGCTTTTTGCCCATATCAAGCACTGTAACACTGCGGCCACGGTATCCTGCTTGTGCTGCACACATTAAACCTGCGGCTCCGGCACCGATCACTATTACATCTACTTGGGTCATTTGTTCATCTCATGAGGAAATTTTTGCAATTGTAGCAAATTTAAAAGTACAAACTGAGCGGTATTTCACTATTTTATTATTAACAACAAAGTGTGAAAAAATAAATGTTCACCTCGCCAGTCTACAAATTAATTAATACTTTATAACCACTGTAACGGCATAATAAAAGTCATAAAATCGTATTTAGCCATATAAACATCCCGATATAACTAAAATAGAGACATTAATAATAAAACGTTACTTTAACTATTTTAACAGATCATTTACTTTTGTTCCCCTTCACGACAATTCATCGTGAAGCTTAATAACAATCTAGGGATAATTATGACAACAAGAAAAATATTTAAAAAATGCGCTGTAGCGCTTACTGTGAGCGCGATATTTGCAGCGACATCAAGCATGGCAAATCCTAGCGAAGCAATAACACCATCTATTGCTGACATAACAACAAAACTACAAAGCCAAGATCCTCTCGGTACACGCTTTATCATCAAGTATAAAAATAATAGTAATGATATTGCAACATTTTCGATTGCTGATACTAGCCCACAAATGATGAATAAAAAGGCCCAAGGCTTTGTTAAAAACTTTACCAGTAAAAAAGGAAAAGTTAAGGCGCAATATATCCGTGCAATGGCATTGGACAATCATCATGTTATGCGTGCAAATAAAAAACTAAGCGCTGACGAAGCCCAACAATATATGCAAGAAGTAATGGCTTCAGGCAATGTTGAATACATTGAAATCGACCAGATGTTAAAACCATTTGCAACTCCTAACGACCCTCGTTATGACGACCAATGGCATTACTATGAGCAAGCTGGCGGGTTAAACCTTCCAACTGCATGGGATACCGCAACAGGTAGCGGTGTAACAGTGGCAGTATTAGATACTGGTTATCGTCCACACATTGATCTTAATGCCAATATTTTACCTGGCTACGATATGATTTCGGATACATTTGTCGCAAATGACGGCGGCGCACGCGATAGTGATGCACGCGATCCAGGTGATGCAGTATCTGCCGGTGAGTGTGGTAATAATAACAGTGCACAAGGTTCAAGCTGGCACGGAACCCATGTTGCAGGTACTGTTGCAGCCGTTACGAATAATGGCGAAGGTGTTGCTGGTGTTGCTTATGATGCTAAAGTTGTTCCGGTACGCGTACTTGGTAAATGTGGTGGTTTAACATCTGATATTGCCGACGGCATTATTTGGGCTTCAGGCGGATCAGTTTCTGGCGTACCAGCTAATGCTAATCCTGCTGATGTCATCAACATGAGTTTGGGTGGCAGCGGCTCTTGTAGCTCAACAACACAAAACGCGATTAACCAAGCACGTAATAACGGCACTGTAATTGTCATTGCCGCAGGTAATGATAACGACAATGCTAACAACTATAACCCTGGTAACTGTAATGGCGTAGTAAATGTTGCATCGGTTGGTCGTAATGGTGGTCGAGCTTACTACTCAAACTATGGTACATCTATCGATGTTGCAGCACCTGGTGGTGCGCAAAGCTTTGCTAATGATTCTGAAGGTATTTTATCTACACATAACTCAGGTTCATCAAGTCCTTCAAGTGACAGCTATCATTACTCACAAGGTACATCGATGGCTGCACCTCATGTTGCTGGTGTTGCTGCTCTTATTAAACAAGCAAAGCCAACTGCAACGCCTGATGAAATTGAAAGCATATTAAAATCAAGCACTCGCTCATTCCCTGCCACATGCAATAACTGTGGTACTGGTATTGTTGACGCTGCAGCCGCAGTTGCTGCTGCAAGCGGTGGTACTACACCACCCGTTGGCGGCAATGAGTTACTTGATGGCCAAGCTCAAACGGGCCTAAGTGGCGCTGCGAGTAGTGATACTTTTTATACAATGACTGTACCAAGTGGCGCAAGTAATGTGACTTTCACTATGAGTGGCGGAACGGGTGATGCAGATTTATATGTACGCTCAGGTAGTAAACCCACTACATCAACTTATGATTGTCGTCCGTATAAAGGGGGTAACAGCGAAGAGTGCTCTATAGACAGCCCAACTGCTGGTACATATCATGTGATGGTACGCGGTTACTCGGCTTACTCAGGCGTGAGTTTAGTTGGTAATTTAACAACCTCTGGTAACACAGGTAATCCACAAGCAGGTGGTGGAACTGTATCTGATATTTCAGCTAATGCAGGGCAATGGAAACATTATACCCTTGATGTTCCAGCAGGAATGGCAAGCTTTACCGTAACAACGTCTGGTGGCTCAGGTGATGCAGATTTATTTGTTAAGTTTGGCAGCCAACCAACAGGCTCTAGCTATGATTGCCGCCCATATAAAAACGGTAACGCAGAGACATGTACGTTTAGCAATCCTCAAGCAGGAACTTGGCACATGAGTGTGAATGCTTATAAAACCTTTGCCGGTTTAACGCTTGACGCACAATACCAGCCTTAATTAGCAATAAGGCATAGGGTTTGTATTAAACTCTATGCCTATAAGTGCTATTTGCCAGTTCCCTTGGTAACTTTGGCCGAATGAAAGTTCGGCTTTTTTAGCTCTTTTTTAAAGCTTTTCAAGTACCGCTTCTGCGCGACTTACTGCAAACTCTTTATCTTGTTCAACAAATAAACCTGTGACTTGCTGATCTTCAACAATCATTGCATAACGCGTTGAGCGTACACCACCAAATGCAGCAGTGTCTTTATCTAAACCAAGTGCTTTGGTAAAGCTAGCATCGCCATCGGCAAGCATCTCGATTGCTTGAGCATTATGTTGCTCACCCCATGCTTTCATTACAAACGCATCGTTTACTGATACACAGTAAATAGCGTCAACGCCTTTGGCTTTTATTTTATCTGCTAGAGTAATAAACTCAGGTAAATGTGCATTTGAACACGTAGGTGTAAACGCGCCTGGCACTGCAAATAACACCACTTTTTTACCTGCAAAAAGTGTTTCATTGGTAAGTGTTTGCATACCGTCGTCAGTAAGCTGTGTAAGACTAACGGCTGGTAATGTTTGACCTTGAGAAATCATGATATTTCCTTTTAAAGTGATGGGTTTTGAACAACACCAAAATAGCACAAAAGCGCAACCAACCCTAACATCGAGTTGCGAGTAATTGTGCCTTTGCAAGCAAAGTTACAATCCTAAACTACTGCGAATAGTATGCATTTGCTGCTGTAAACGCTGATGAATATCAGCCACTAATAAACTGGATTCACTCACCTGCCCTTTCATACTTTGCATTGACTGGCTGAAGTTCTCTAACAATGAGTTTTGCTGCTTTGCCAACTCCATGGCATCAAAAGCGACTTTATTAGCATCCTGTGCATTATGAGCTACCCCTTCGGAGTTTCGTTTCAGCTCTTGGGCATTATCGGTTTGCAATTGAGCATCATCAGCTAATGCTGATATTTGCGTTGACACCATAGTTGAGTTTTCACTCAATAGATTGAGCTGGTTATTAATATCACTCAGCGAACCTTGTGTTTGCCGAGCTAACTTGCGCACTTCATCTGCAACCACAGCAAAACCACGGCCATGTTCACCTGCGCGCGCTGATTCGATCGCAGCATTGAGTGCCAGCAAATTAGTTTGATCTGCAATATTGCGGATCACTTCAATAACTTTCCCTACATCTTGTACACCACTGAGCAACTCTTGCAAGCTATGTAAACCATGCTCCACCCGCTGTTGTGTATTTGAGCTAGCACTGAGCATGTTTTGGGCAAACCCTAAACTTTGCTCCATTGCTGAAAACGTATGCTTGGCGTTATCTGCTACTTTGCCGTTTATATCGTTTACTTGCTCACCAATATGTTGAATATCAGCCAATAATTCTTGATTTTGTTCAACTTGATGATGACTGGCATCTGTTTGCTGACTTATCGTATGTAGATGCTCGCTCATTTCTTGCATAAAATCGTTAATCACCTTGAGCATTTGTGCACGCTCTTCAGCCTCTAACCGTTGACGCTCAATTAACTGGTTAAAGTAACTAGCTATTTCACCAACTTCTGTTTTTGAGTTACTACTTTCAATATTTTTTAATTCGTTACTTTCGATTAAAAATGCAAAGCCATCACGTAGTTGACGAAGCGGGGTTAATACTTGATTTCGCTGTACAAAGTAAACACCAACAGCCAATACAACCAACATGCCAATGGCAATGCAAAACACTACGAATACTCGCTGCTTTAACGTACCTTGCTGAATTTTAAGTTGCTGCTCAGCATTTATCACCGTGTCAGAAAGTGTACTGATCTGTTTGCGCAGAGCCTGTATGCCTGTTTGACGCTGCTGAGCTTGTGCAATGGTGTTCTCTAAATCACGTGGGTAGCGGTTCGGCCAGCTTCTTAGCTCTGCCTTAATTTCACCGGCTAAATCTTCGGCTTCTTCATCTATAAACAAACTATCTTCATCAACTTCACTCATAACGCCCAAGTTTTCAAGCTCGTCAATCTGCTTTGCTAAACGGTTTAAGTTAGCAATACTTTGTTGTAAGTTGGTTTGTGTGTCTTGATCAAAACTAAGCATTAGCTGATAAGTAAACAACGACAAATTTGTCACTTCGCGGTAGTAATCACTGGCAAGCTGATAATAAGCCTGCGCGTTAGTATTTTGTTGCCCTGCTTTGTTAGCATAACCAATCAAGGAAGATGCTGAGCCCGCCATTTGCCTAAGTGCATTATCAAGCAATGCTGTTTCATTACCTGAAAGTTTACCTAAAGCACGATACTTACCTTTTATATCAGTATCGAGTTGGCTTAATTGCAGATCTAACTGTTGTTTTAAATCAATTGGTAAAATGGCAAGTTGGGTGTCTTTTACTTGGCTAATTAAATCCGACGCTTTCCCTAAATACTGACTATCGCCCTGTGCTAAGTAATCTTCTAGTAAGCCTTTTAAATCAACAAGTATTTTATTTTTTAATTGATTATAAGATTGGTCTTGTTGTTCGAGTTTAACTAAGGTTTGACTTGCCCAGTACAAGGTTCCGCCTAACAGCAGGCTAGCCAATGCCAGCAAAATAGCCAGCAACCGAGTGAATGATGACACGCGCATGAAATTAAATTCCTTTGGGTAACTGCGCGTACACTATTAACTATTTATGACAATTTAATGAAAGCCGATATGAAACACTTATAACTTTATAGGAACAAAAATAAAAAATACGAATAAAGCTTCACACCATGGCGGCTTTGACATACACATCAAAGCGATTCTTTTTGGTTTTTATTTGCATGCTTGGCGTTTGGTTGTTTAAAAACGGTGCGTAGTCGGGGCGTTTAACTACCACTCGCTTGCTGGCAAGTGGGTAGGCAAATGCGAGTAAGTCATCAGCATCATTATCTGCGCCAACCAAGTCTTGAAACACCCGCATTTCTTTTTTAACCAGTGCTGACTTTTCACGGTGTGGAAACATTGGATCCAAATAAACCACATCTGGCATACTTTCGCATTGCGCGAGTAAGGTATGACTGGAGCCAAACACTAGGCTCATGTTTTGCTTCATCCACGGGCCAATTTCATTATCGCTATAAGCACGTTGCAAACCATCATAAAGTAATGCTGCAACAACCGGATGGCGCTCATGTAAAATCACTTTACAACCCAGCGATGCTAACACAAAACCATCACGGCCAAGCCCTGCGGTCGCATCTAGAACAACGGGGGTCGCTCCTTTATTTAAACCAACCGCTTTGGCGATAGACTGCCCTTTACCGCCACCAAATTTACGACGGTGAGCCACTGCACCGGTAACAAAATCAACACTAATAGCGCCAAGTTTTGGTTCATCGGTTTTTCGTAAGCTTAAGCCTTGATCATCATAATGAAGTGAAAAGCCTTCGCTTTGTGCCGCCCACTCAGCGAGCCCAAAACGCAGCTCAATTTCATTAAGATAAGGACGTACTTCTTTAAAAGGACACTGTATAACCAAAATAAACTCCGACCGTGAATAGCTCGCGAAGTATATCAACTGCTAAGCGCCATAGCACTAAAATAGCTCAATATCCGTTTGCGAAGTAACGTCTTGAGTGTGCTCCGGCGTAGCAATTTTACTCAGGCTATCGATCAATTCGCTACGCGATTCAATAATGTGATTGAGCTGATGCTTAATAAAAGCCAAGTCATCATTCAAGACTGTTAACTGTAATTGTGTTTGCTCTAATTGCTCAACCTGCAATGCCAATGCTTGGTTCGCAGCAAAAGCGGGTTCATGCTGCATAAGTGCACGTAATTCAGATAACTGAGTTGTCAATTTAGCTACGGCTTCTTCGCGCGCCTCGCTACTGACAAATAATTGCGAAGAAAGCTCATTAAAAGCATTACCAACCGCATGCGCTTGGGCCAGTGCTTTTTCGTTTACTTCCATATCTTGGATTTTGGCATTGGTTACTTCCAAAATATGCGGGAATAAATCTTTATAGCGGCCATACAACACAACATCATCTAAAGGCATATTTTTAATTAAAATAGACACTTTCGGGTAATTAACAATAGTATGACTACTAAAATCAACAAAGCGATTAGAATAACGGTGCTTTTCTAATAACTCTTGCTCTAACGGACAAACACCACCGTCATCAGTGCACACAACCCCTACATCTTGATACCAAAAAGCCACAACTACATCGAGATTTAACGGTCGGAAGAATTCAAAAAAATGGGCCGATAATGATTGCACATCATGGGCGTGATAGGTTTGCCCTACATAACGCATTATGCGACCCATATCGCCGGAGTCAGTCATGGCTATTTCAGCGGTGATCTGCGCGCGCTCTACATCATTTTTTAACTTAATAGAATGCTGACGATATTGATACAACACCCGAATACGCGCCATTAATTCCTCGGTATTAAAGGGCTTTACAATGTAATCGGCAGCACCGGCATTATAACCTTTAACACGTTCTGATAATTCGCTTTTACCCGACAAAAACATTACTGGGGTATCTTTGGTTTGCTCATTATTTTTCAGCTCACGACACACTTCGTAGCCCGTTTTCCCGGGCATTTCAACATCCAATAAAATAATGTCAGGGCTATATTTATAAGCTTGCCTTAAACCTTCTTCGCCATTTTTAGCATGAATTAACTGACAAAACCCCGCTAATGATTCCTCTATTACACGATGAACATATTTATCATCATCAATCGCCAGTACCAGTTTTGTCATGCCCAATTCCTTTTTATTAATTACTTAAAAAAGCATAGTACGGAGCCCTGATTTTGCGACAATTTATTACTCTAAATAGTAAAAAAGCGCCAAACGGCGCTTTTTAAAGATTAAATATACGTAGTGCTTAAGCTGCAATACCACTGTGGCGCAATAGTGCATCGACACTTGGCTCACGACCACGGAAGTTTTTAAACAACTCCATTGGCTCTTCACTGCCGCCTTTTTCTAAAATATGCTGCATAAAGGCTTGCCCAGTTTCTGGGTTAAAAATACCTTCTTCTTCAAATTTGGAAAACGCATCAGCTGAAAGCACTTCGGCCCATTTATACGAATAATAACCCGCGCTATAACCACCAGCAAAGATATGGCTAAAACCATGTTGAAAACGGTTAAACTCTGGTGCTTTAACAACTGATGTATGGCTACGCACTTCATCTAAACGCGCTTGAATTTGGCATTCTTCACCCGCTTGATAATCGTTGTGAATTCTAAAATCAAATAACGAGAACTCGATTTGACGCAGCATTTGCATGCCTGAGTTATAGTTTTTAGCTGCTAGTAGTTTATCCAATAACTCTTTAGGCAATGACTCGCCCGTTTCATAGTGGCCTGAAATAAAGTTAAGTGCTTCTTCTTCATAACACCAGTTTTCTAAAAACTGACTTGGCAGCTCAACGGCATCCCATGCAACACCATTAATACCCGCAACTGGCGCGGCATCAACTTGGGTTAGCATATGGTGAATACCATGGCCAAACTCATGGAATAAAGTGGTGACTTCATTATGAGTAAACAGTGCAGGCTTATCGCCTACCGCTTTATTAAAGTTACACACTAAATACGCTACAGGCGTTTGTAACTCGCCATTGGCGCGTACTTTTCGACCCATGCAGTCATCCATCCACGCGCCACCGCGTTTGTGATCACGCGCGTATAAATCAAGATAAAAACGGCCACGCAGGGTATTGCTACTGTCGTAAATTTCAAAAAAGCGTACATCTTTATGGTAACTATCAATGTCTTTTAACTCTTTAACACTAATACCAAATAAACGATTTACCGTTTCAAACAAGCCGCTTAGTACTTTATCTGCGGGGAAATACGGGCGCAATACTTCGTCTGATATTGCGTATTTCTCTTGTTTTAGTTTTTCACCGTAATAGCCATAATCCCACGCAGCAAGTTGCTCAATACCGTGTTTTTCTTTGGCGTAAGCTTGTAACTCAGCAAGCTCTTGCTCAGCTTGAGGTTTAGATTTAGCCGCTAGGTCTTCTAAAAATGAGAATACCTGCTCTGGTGTTTCAGCCATTTTAGTGGCGAGTGACTTTTCTGCATAACTGGCAAAACCTAATAGTTGCGCTATTTCATGACGTAGTGCGAGTTCTTCGCTCATTATTGCTGAGTTATCAAATTCGCCCGCGTTAGGTCCTTGATCAGACGCACGGGTTACAAATGCCGTATACGTTTCTTCACGTAGTTCACGGTTATCTGCATAGGTCATAATAGGTAAATACGACGGGAAATCTAACGTAAATACCCAGCCATCTAATTCTTTGCTTGCTGCTGTATCTGCCGCTAACGCTAACGCCGACTCAGGTAAACCTGCGAGTTCGCTTTCATCAGTAATGTGCTTTTGCCAAGCCAATGTGGCATCCATCACGTTATTGCCAAATTTAGCCGCAAGTTCTGATAAACGTGCGCTGATCTCGCCGTAGCGCTTTTGCTGCTCAGGCGCCAAGGCGATGCCCGATAATTCAAAGCTACGCAATGCATTAGTAATAGTTTTTTGTTCAGCCGTACTTAACGTTTTAAACTCATCGCTGTTGTGCAGTGCGTTGTAGGCTTCATACAACCCTTGGTGTTGACCAACAAAGGTTGAATACTCTGAGATAAGTGGTAAACATTGTTCGTACGCTTCACGTAATTCATCGCTATTAACTACGGAGTTCATATGCGATACCGGAGAAAACATTCGCGATAATTTATCGTCAACTTCTTCAAGAGGTAACACTAAGTCCTGCCAAGTGAATGATTTATTAGCCAGCACTTCGTCTATTTTAGCGCGGCATTCGCTAATACCCGCTTTTAGCGCCGGCACAACATGCTCTGGCTTAATTTTTGAAAACGGTGGTAAGCCTTCAAGGCCTATTAGTGGGTTATTTTGTAAATCGCTCATGTTAGCTCTCAAATCGTTTCGAATATGATTTTTAAGTTGGGGCGTACGTCTCGAAATACAAGGGGCTTTTAACGGGTCTGCCATGTGTTATTATCAGAGAAATACGTTTTATATAAACTTGAGGACTAAAGATGGCTCAGCATTTTGATTACATTGCGATTGGCGGCGGCAGCGGCGGGATAGCGTCAGCTAACCGTGCAGCAATGCGTGGCGCGAAAGTGGCACTAATTGAAGCAAAACATATGGGTGGAACCTGTGTAAATGTAGGTTGTGTACCAAAAAAAGTAATGTGGCATGGCGCTCAAGTTGCTGAAGCAATTAACTTATACGCCCCTGATTACGGCTTTAATGTTGAAGTAAAAGAATTCAACTGGAGTAAACTAGTAGAAAGCCGTGAAGCCTATATTGGCCGCATTCATAAAGGTTACGATAATGGCCTTGCTAAAAACGGCGTAACAGTTATTAAAGGCTTTGCTAAATTTGTTGACAGTAAAACAGTCGAAGTAGACGGCGAGCACTACACCGCCGATCATATTTTAGTGGCCGTAGGCGGTCGCCCTAGCATTCCAAATATCCCAGGTGCTGAACACGGCATCGATTCAAATGGCTTTTTTGAGCTGAATGAACAACCAAAACGCGTTGCCGTTGTTGGTGCCGGTTATATCGCGGTAGAGATTGCCGGTGTACTACATAGCCTAGGTACAGAAACCCATTTATTTGTTCGTAAAAATAAACCACTGCGCACCTTTGACCCATACATCATCGACACCCTTGTTGATATTATGGCCAAAGAAGGCCCGACGCTGCATACCGAATGCTTACCAAAAGAAGTAGTTAAAGAAAGCGATGGCAGCTTAACTATCCACTTTGAAAATGGCTACAGTCAAAATGTTGATCAAGTCATTTGGGCCATTGGCCGTACACCGACGACTGATAAGATTAATTTAGTCGCAGCGGGTGTTGAAGTAAACGAAGGCGGTTACGTTAAGGTAGACGAGTACCAAAATACCACGGCTAAAAATGTTTATGCTGTGGGTGATATCATCGAAGGCGGTATAGAGCTTACCCCTGTTGCAGTAAAAGCAGGCCGTACTTTATCAGAGCGTTTGTTCAATAAAGACCTGCCAGATGATTTAAAAATGGATTACAGCTTAGTTCCTACCGTGGTATTTAGCCACCCGCCAATTGGTACCATTGGTTTAACTGAGCAAGAAGCAATTTCGCAGTACGGCAACGAGAACGTAAAAGTGTATAAATCAAGCTTTGCTGCTATGTACACTGCGGTTACTCAGCACCGCCAAGCATGTAACATGATGCTAGTGTGCGCAGGCCCTGACGAGAAAGTTGTAGGCTTACACGGCTTAGGTTTTGCTGTTGATGAAATGATCCAAGGCTTTGCCGTGGCCATGAAAATGGGCGCAACCAAAGCAGATTTTGATGCCGTTGTTGCACTGCACCCAACTGGCTCAGAAGAGTTTGTTACTATGAGATAAGCTTCGAGCTTCGGGCTTCGGGCTTCGGGCTTCGGGCTTCGGGCTTCGGGCAAAGATTAAAACCTTGTGGTGCTGCCACAAGGTTTTTTTATGCCTATGATTACAAGGTGATGGTGAGTTGTTAAACTCAGTTAAAAGAATAAGAACGTAAACTACTTTGCAATCAATCTCTTTATTCCCTGTACACCTTGTACAGAGTATCTTTCTGTTCCAAATGTTATTTGGTGCATTATTAATTAATAGCCAAAAACAAAGTCGTTCCTTGGTGCTGCTATTTGTATTTCAAGGCTGTGTATGCGCCTTTAACCTGTTAGAAGGGTTAGGCCTTTCTGATTACTTAATCACACCGGCATTTACATTACTGTATGGGCCTATGATTTACTTTTTTACCTTGTCGATTACAGGTAAGCAGCCCTTTATAACATCACACTACGCGGTTCACTTAATTCCTGCGGCTATTTCCTTGGCCTTTACCCACTACACGCAGGCGATCATTTTACTCGGTTCGCTCAGTCAACTTGGCTACTTCTACTTTGCTTATGGCACTTTAAAGGGCTACCACAAACAACTTATGCATGCGCGCTCAGATGCTGAGAGCCTTAAGTTAAAGTGGTTGTTCAAAGCATTATTTATTTTTGCCATTATTGTCGTATTCGATTTGCTGCGCATGAATGTGCAACCAATCACGCCGCTCGATTTAAAGATGTACTGGTACTTATTAAACGAAATACTGTTACTGCTTATGTTTAGCTTTTTGTTGTTCCACACCATCAAGAATAGCTTTCAATTCGAGCCTGTCACATTACCTGAAGAAACCGAAGCTGAAGAAGCTGATTCGTCTGATGAGCAACTTGCACAGCAAATTTTCTCAACCATTGATAACTTGATTATTAATGAATCGCTTTATCGACAACCTAGGCTGTCACTAAACGACTTAGCAGATCAAACAGGGCTCGGTAGTAAAGAAATATCTTGGGCTATTAACAGCACAACGGGGAACAACTTTTGTGAGTACATCAACCAGCATAGAGTGAATGATGTTAAACGCGAAATAGAGCAAGACTCACCTCAAAAACTCAGCCTGATAGAACTGGCATTTCAAGCTGGCTTTAATTCTAAATCGACTTTTAATGCGGTGTTTAAAAAAGAAACGGGATTAACGCCGAGTCAATTTAAGAAGCAAACACTAAAAACCAGCTCATAAAACAGACAAAAAACGTCCTAAATCCTGTTTTAGGACGCTTTTTTACAGCCCAAACGCTAATTTAAACAAAAAACAGCTTTGAGACTCCAGATGTACAAGTCCTATTTTTTACTACTAATATTGTGCCTATTAATAAACTTTTCGGGTTCTGCGTCTGCGTTAGCAACGAATCATTCTTTAGAGGTAACGAATCAAGCCTTAAAAGTGCAACCAAATCGCGTTGGTGCAACAGACCCAATCGCTTACTTTCAATCGAAAACAGCAGCAATAGAATTTGCTAAACAACAAAACTGGGCTCTGGTGAATAAACTCACAAAACAGCTCATTAATGAATATCAAAATGATGGCGATACTTGGTATTTACTTGGTCTCAGTTATTTTCAATTGGCCGATTATCAAAATGCCAGCAATGCTTTGCAACGCGCACTTGCAATTGGGACTAGCTTAAAAGGCATTCCTAATGGGGCTAGTAATCCTAACGATTTAATGGTGAAAATTGCAGAGGCATACGCAGAGCTTAATAACCAACAGCAAGCCGAGTATTGGCTCAAAAAAGCACTGGCAGCAAGATGGGATGACCGCCCAACACTTGCTGGCACCAGCTTATTTAAATCTGGTACTAACCCTCACTTTGAACGCTTTGCGCAATCAACCAGTTATAAATCACTTGCAGGTAATAATTTGGAGACTGAACTCAATCGAGATCAAAAATGGCGCACCGATTTAGCGTTTTTAGCTGCAGAGATTAAACGTTTACACGTGGCAATGTATCAAAACATAAGCCCTCAACAATTTGCTGAAAAAGTAGCAAGCATTGATAAAGCGATTCCTATTATGATTGATCAGCAAATTATTTTTCAGTTTATGGAGCTAATTGCACTACTTGGCAATGGTCATAATTTATTGATCCCAGCATGGGGTGAAAAAGGCAACTTTCAGCAATTGCCATTTCAGTTTTATCAATTTAGTGATGGCTTATACATCACCAAAGCAAGTAGTGATTACCAGCAATATATTGGCTATAAAGTTGCAGCATTTGCCGATACACCAGCCGATCAAGCCCTTGAGTTAACTAAACGTGTTAATGCTCGTGATAATGAAATGCAAACCCTGTGGTTGGGCCCATATTATTTAAGTTTGCTTGATGTACTAAACGGGCTTGGCATTAGCAAAGGTAACGAGGTAACACTCACGCTCAGCTCACCAAAAGGGGCTATCACCACAGTTACACCAGCGCTCAAGTCAATGCAATTTGCAGGTTTTCCTAAGTTACCAAAACTTACTGAACACCCTACGCTTAGATACTTAGCAAAAAACAACACGCCGTTTTGGAGCGAACAAATCAAAACGAATAAATTACTGTATGTACAATTCAATGATGTGCGAAATAGCAAAGATCTCACACTTGCTGAATTTGCTATGCAGCTACAAGCACAAATCAAATACGATGACATTGAGCATATGGTGCTAGACCTTCGCCATAACAGTGGTGGTAATGGCTCGCTCAACCCACCTATGGTGGCAACTGCCGCATTTTTTAAAGTATTAAAGCCACAAGGAAAGTTATTTATATTAATTGGCCGCAATACGTTTTCGGCAGGCCATGATGTAGCAGTTAAGATTGCCAATATAGTGCCAGCGATTTTTGTAGGTGAACCATCAGGCACCCGCCCTAACGTGGCTGGTGAAGCAGGCTGGTTTAACCTACCATACAGTAAACAAACAGGACTTATTTCGAGCCAGTTCCACCAGCAAAGCAGAGCTGAAGATCATCGTATTTGGTTAGCGCCCGATATGCCAATTACACTTTCTGCAAAAGATTACTTTGCAGGTGTCGATCCGGTGATGGATGCTGTTTTAACCATAACTAAGCAATAAACAGTGCTGGCATAAACCTTGTAACTATTCAGTTATAGCAACAATTTGCCCTTGTTTACTGTGTAATTAAGCAACTTTTACGCAGTACTCAAGGCATTTTTACAAGGAGGCACTGTGTCTAAATCTGCAATTTTATATCGCATGGTGACCGATGAGCATATTTGCCCCTTCGGTTTAAAATCAAAAGATTTATTAGAGCGACATGGTTACGATGTTGATGATCGTCACTTAACCAGCCGTGAGCAAACTGACGAATTCAAACAGCAGCATAATGTAAAAACCACGCCACAAACCTTTATTGATGATAAACGTATAGGTGGGTACGATGATTTGCGCGATTTTTTCAATCTGACCAAAGCGGGTCAACAAGGCACAACTTACACGCCAGTGTTAGCTATTTTTGCAGTCACACTATTACTCAGCTGCGGGTTTAGCTATGCCAATGGCGACGCTTTATTGTCTATGCAAAACTTAATGCTGTTTATTGCACTGTCGATGGCGGTGTTAGCAATTCAAAAGCTACAAGATTTATATAGCTTTTCAAACTCATTTATTACCTATGACTTACTTGCCATGCGCGTTGTGCCTTATGCTTATGTTTATCCTTTTATTGAAGCCTATGTTGCCATCGGGATGGTGGCCAAACTTCCGGCCTTAGCGGTGGCGCCGTTCTCGTTATTTATTGGTGGTATTGGTGCGGTATCAGTATTTAAAGCTGTATATATAGATAAACGTGAACTCAAGTGCGCGTGCGTCGGTGGCAACAGCAATGTACCGCTAGGTTTTATCTCATTAACCGAGAATCTATTTATGATAACAGCGGGTCTTTGGATGCTAGTTAGTTGATAAAACATATAACGGTTTTGCCCCTTTATTACTGTTCTACCGTGGTTAAATCTGCAAAATTTAGTTAGTATGGTCACGTGTTATTTTTTATTAACGCTCCATCAATTAGGAATTTATGAACAAAGATTTACTGCTCCATCCGGTACTTATTTCACTAGCAATGATCACTATTGCGTTTACTCTTAAGGCGCTGGTTGACAGATTTGCGCGCCATAAAGCAGAAAAAAAAGAAAAAGATATTCGCTATATTTCGCACAATATTAAGCACTCTATTAACCTAGCAACGGTGCTATTACTGCTATTTGTATGGTCTACTGAAATCCAGAACTTTGCGCTGTCGATCGCGGCATTTGCAGTGGCTATTGTATTTGCGACCAGAGAGTTTATTCAATGTATAATTGGCTTTTTCTATTTAGTTACCACGCGCCCGTTTCGGGTTGGTGACTGGGTACAGGTTGGTGAATACTATGGTGAAATTGCTGAAACCGATTGGATCAAAACCACCATGCATGAAATTGACATGCACACCTATCAGTTTTCTCGCAAAACCATTTATATTCCGAATAATAAGCTGATCACTAACCCGATTAAAAACTTAAACTTTGTAAAACGTTTTACCACTCATCACTTTAGTATTGTGCGTAAAGAAAGTTTTAATCCGTATCCAATTTACGAAACTCTAACCACGAAAGCGAAGCAATATTGTGAAGAGTTTCAAGATGTGGCTGGTCGTTATAATTCGATTATCGAAAGAAAATTAGATGCAAAAATTTCTGGCCCTGAGCCTGAAATACACTTTAGCACCACCGAATTAGGCGAGTTTAAAGCCAGCTTCACTTTATTCTGTCCCACTGACAAGGCGCTGGGAATAGAGCATAAGCTAACTGCCTTTTTTATGGAGCTTTGGTACAGTGAAGCTGCAAAACAACAAAGCAGTAACTCTCACATATAATAAGAATATGCCACTATATGGACATAGTTTAACTCACTTGATTAAAACTGAAGTGAGTTAAGCTTTTAACGCTAGCCTCCCGATCTAATATCTCGCTCAAACTCAGTTTTAGTTTTTACTGGCTGACAAGTTGATTGAACCGTGCTCTTATTACTTTCATCTTCGTCAGAACTAAAGATTGTATAGTTATAGTCTGTCTCAACTTCACCACCTAAGCACTCATGCTCAGCAAACACCTCATTGCTATATCCGTCTGGCATTTCCTGTGACGCACACCCACTGAGGAGCAGAAGTGTTATTAAAATTGACATTACTTTCATATTAATCATCGTAAAAGAATACGTTATAAATTATAGTTCATACTCAAAATGCCATGAAGGAAACTTGTTGAGTAATGGCAGAAGTGCTTTTTCTTTTCTTAAATCACGACGCTCTCTCTCCAATAGCTCTCGCTCTCGGCGTAACTCTTTATTTTGGCTACTTGACGCTTTATCACTCGCTAATTCATTACTAATAGATTGCAACCGCCAATTAATCTCATTGAGTCGATCATCTATCTCGGCTTTTCTTGCTTCAAATTGATAACGCTCATTACCCTCTTGCCATGCTTTTCTAAACTGTGTGTCATTACAAACCCCGTTATACGCATCGCCTCGTAAACCGAGAGTAAAGCCATTTTCAGGTTCACAAAAGGCTGCGAGCCCCTGTTTGTAACCAGCTTGATAATCATCTAATTTTGCAATGATGCCAAATTCACTACAAGCAGATATGATTTCTCTGCCATGTTCAAATGTATACCCTTGCTCACCATGACTAAAACCTAGATTTGTCCAATTGGCCTGTATACATTCATCCTGAGACAAAGAAGAGCATCCTGATAGAGATAGTAGAAATAAAATAAACATACAACGGCTAAACATGCTATTTCCTAAAATGTCATAGACTATTCAAGTACCCATTTTAAGAGATACTCGTTTAAAGTGAATGATAAAAATGTAACAAGCTATTCTAATTCCGTTGAAGTTTAAAATTTACGACAAAACTTAATCCCTTCATCACTAAAAATAACATGAGGCACACTTATAATATTAAAAAGCTGCCTCATAGATATTTTCTTTATCTAACCGTTTGAGTCGGATTAGTTGGTACATTATTTTGCTTCATTATCCAACGGGCTATGTTATCTTTTCGCATGAACTTAACACCAGTATGCTGTTTTGCATACTGGATAAAATCATCAAGCGCTTTTACTCGTGCAGGCGTTCCTGCAATACGGTCATGAGCACTAATCGACATCATTCGTCTTCTGTGTTTTCCTTCAGCGTATAACACGTCAAACTCATCTTTTAACTCTTGTAAGTAGGCTTGGGCCGTCATTGCAGTGCTTCCTGAATAGCGCACAATGTCGTTATTACGAAAAGTATAAGGTACAACCACAAAAGGCTTATTATTTACTGGTGTAAAAGAAGGCTCATCACGCGATAGATCATCAATATGATAAATAAACCCCAGCTCTTGCAAAAGCGTAAGTGTATTTTTTGAGTGTCTCATCCAAAATGCATTAAAGCCAACCGGCCGCATGCCTGTCACTTTTTCGATAATATCTGCACTTTTAATATATGAAGCGCGCTCTTGTTCAACACTCATAGAATATTGTGGTGTCCATGTTTGGCCGTGACCCGATGCTTCATGCCCTCGTGAAACCACTTCTTTAGCAAGTGCTGGATTTAATTCCACAGCCCTACCCACCATATGAGAAGTAACTTTAATATTATGTTTATCCCATAGATCAAGTAATCGTGGGATCCCTTCATTCATCCCATACTGATACCAAGTAGGCGAAATCGTATCGTGATAACCCTGCTCTATTTGAGGAAACGGCCCTGCATCAGAGCTATCTTGTGCTGTTGCTTCAAATTGCATTGAAATAGAAATCACTAATTGTGCATCATCAGGCCAATAACCTGATTTATCAGATAATGGGGCCGCATTTAACAACTTACTGCTGCACAGTGCCATTAAAACAGTGAGTAAAGGTAAAGCCTTCATTTTTATCTCCTTAACTAATTAACGCGGTCCTGCCGTTACTGTGATCTCGGCTGTTTGCAAAGAATGCTGGTGTAAGAAAAACCCTGTAAGTGCACTTGTTGCCCCTTGTGGAACAGCTAATTTTTCTACATCCAATGCATACACTTTATAGGTGTAGCTATGCTTGCGCCCTTCTGGTGGACATGGCCCAAGGTATCCGGGCTTCCCCATATCTGTATTACCTTCAATGGCTCCTTTGGGCAAAGTCGTTGAAGATAGTGAGTTACTAGTAAGAGGAATATCATGTACTACCCAGTGCCAAAAACCACTGCCAGTTGGTGCGTCATTGTCATACACTGTCACGGCAAAGCTTTTGGCTTTCTTAGGCGCATTTTGCCATTTAAGTTGTGGCCTAACATTACTCCCCTGACAACCAAAGCTATTCCAATATTGCTCACTCTTTATTGCCTGCCCTGGCTGTAAATCAGGGCTCGATAAACTAAATTCAGCCGCAAAACTGGCACTACTAAACAGCCCGCTGATCAGTAAAGTAACTACTGAGTTTGAAAAATTAACCATTTTTAGCCCTTATATTTTCAGTTAAAAAAAGTTACTTTTGATACGCTGGGTAATCGGTATAACCTTTGGCTGTACCGCCAAACAATGTACTCCCATCGGTAATCGTGTTTAGTGGCAGTTGCTCTTGAATACGATACGGTAAGTCTGGGTTGGCAATAAAACGACGACCGAATGCAATGTAATCGGCAAGACCTTGTTCAATAAGCTGCGCACCTGAATGCTCGGTATAATTACCGGCAACAATAATCGCGCCACTAAAATACTGACGAAGTGCGGCTCTAAACTCTGGTGTTACACTGGGTGCATCGTCCCAGTCCGCTTCGGCAAGATGAATATACGCAATACCAATTTGCTCAAATTGCTTTGCTGCTAATAAAATAGTGCCAATTGCTTCACTATCACCCATACCACGCTGAGTGATAAAAGGCGCTAATCTAATACCCACTTTATGAGCTCCAATGGCATTACTAATTGCGCCAATAATTTCACAGGCAAAACGAATACGGTTTTCTTGGCTACCGCCATATTCATCTGTGCGTTTATTCGCTGAACGTCTTAAAAACTGATCAATTAAATACCCGTTACCTCCATGTATTTCAACGCCATCGAAACCAGCCTCAATCGCGTTAATTGCCGCTTGCTTATAATCATTTACTATTTCTTTAATTTCTTTAACACTTAGTGCTCGAGGGGTTGGGCAGTCAAGCATCCGTCCTTCTCCATCATCGCCTACCACCCAAACTTGTGCATCTGGAGCAAGTGCAGATGGGGCAACTGGCGTTCCATCATGATGAAATGAAGAGTGCGACATTCTACCAACGTGCCAAAGTTGTAAAAATATTTTACCGCCTTCTTTGTGCACAGCTTGTGTTACTTGCTTCCAACCTTCGATTTGTTCTTGCGTGTAAATACCTGGCGTAAATGAGTAACCTTTGCCCTGAGCAGAAATTTGTGTTGCTTCAGAAATAACCAGCCCTGCAGTAGCACGTTGGGCATAATAAGTGGCCATCAGTTCAGTAGGAATATCACCCGGTTGCGCAGTTCGCGAACGGGTCATAGGTGCCATCACAATTCTATTATGCGTGACCATGCCACCGAGTGTTTTAGCTTCAAATAAGGATTCAATAGACATAACTAACTCTCTTATAAATAATGTTTATCTGGATTTAAATTAAATTTCATCACTACTAAATAGCATTTCGACCTTTATCTCTTCTGGTCCAGGTATAAATACTTGCTGCTCTAATAGCTCTGGCACGGTTCGCTCAAAGTAGCTTATACCTGTTTGCGCTAAGCGACTTTTCAATCCTTGATAACCTATGCTACGAATCGCAATGTGATCTACCACTCCTCGGCCTTGGGTTTTGCTGTTTAATGCTGATAAGTAACCCTGTTGCGCTTTATTACCCGTGGCATTAACCAAATGAATCAAAGCAACATTATCACGGCCGTATAACCATGCCCCCTCGAAAGGGAAAGGCGGACGATACCCTTCAACTAGCCCAACTGAATTTATAAAGAACTGTCGCATCGCCTGGTAATCACAACTAGAAATTAATACATGATCTAAACGCATAAACTTTCTCTGTTGATAATGAGTACAACCAGTTTAACTATTTACTTAAATTTGATAATTGAGTTAATATCAAAAACACTATTCATTAATACTGAATTATAAAGAGTGAGGAACGATGGCTAAGATTGATGATATGCAGCTTTTTGTTCATGTGGTGCGCTCTGGCGGGCTTGCTGCAGCTGGGCGAAAAATTGGTTTATCGCCTGCGAGTATGACGGCACGTATCAACCAGCTTGAAAATCACTATCAAACCCGACTATTAATACGTAATACTCGAAGTATTAAATTAACCGAGGCTGGAGAGCACTTTTTTCAAGGCTGTTTAAGAGTGATTGCTGAAATTGATGCCGCAGAGCAAAGTATTCAGCTTAGTAAAAACACTCTTTCGGGTAGTCTCAAAGTAACCGCACCCTCTGACTTTGGTAAACAGTTTGTTGCCCCTGCAATAGCTAAATTTGTAGCACTGAATCCACAAGTAAAACCACACCTACATTTAACCGATGGCTTAGTTAATCTAGTTGAAGAAGGCATTGATATTGCTATTCGCTTTGGAAACTTACCCGATAGTAATTTGATTAGCCGAATGATCAAAGCCAATAAACGTGTGTTATGTGCTTCAGCTGAATATTTAAAAATACATGGCCAACCTTTACAACCAAGCGATTTATTAAATCATCGCTGCTTAGTAATGGAGAGACTTGGTCAATCGATGCATGATTGGCATTTTAAAGACGAGGTAATTCGCGTACCTGTAGCTATGAGTAGCAGTGATGGTGCAGTGATCAGACAGTGGGCAATTAACGGTGCAGGTATTGCTCTAAAATCAATGGTAGATATTAGTGATGATCTGACTAAGGGTAATTTAGTGACGCTACTTGATGACTATATTCTCGGTTTTAGTAATAAAGATAAACAGCAAGTTGGCTTACAGTTTCTTTACCCATCAAGGCAATTTCAGCCACGACAAGTTGCCGCATTTATGGATTTTTTTCAGCAGCAAATTTAATAATAAACAGCCGACAAAATAAAACCTTGAGAGTTTGCACTTCCAAGGTTTTATTTATAGCGTTTGGCAGTTATAAAGTTAAGCAGTACCACCTACTGTTAGGTTATCTATTTTCAGGCTTGGCTGACCAACGCCTACTGGTACACTTTGACCGTCTTTACCACAAACACCGACGCCTTTATCAAGCGCTAAATCATTACCTACCATAGAGATTTGTTGCATAACTTCAGGGCCGTTACCAATTAATGTGGCGCCTTTGATTGGCCGAGTAATTTTTCCGTTTTCAATTAAGTAGGCTTCTGAGGCACTAAATACAAACTTGCCTGAAGTGATATCTACTTGGCCGCCACCAAAGTTTGGGGCGAAGATACCTTTTTTAACTGTGCTAATAATATCGGCTTGGCTGTGCTCGCCGCCTAACATATAAGTATTGGTCATACGTGGCATAGGTAAATGCGCGTATGACTCACGGCGCGCATTACCAGTTGGGTTAACGCCCATCAAACGCGCATTCATTTTATCTTGCATGTAGCCTTTTAAAATACCGTTTTCGATAAGTACGTTGTACGCTGCAGGAGTACCTTCGTCATCCACATTAAGTGAACCTCGGCGATCGGCAATGGTGCCGTCATCAACTACAGTACACAGCTCTGATGCGACTTTTTGGCCCACTTTACCGCTAAATGCCGAGGCTCCTTTACGGTTAAAGTCGCCTTCTAGGCCATGACCTACGGCTTCATGCAATAATACTCCCGGCCAACCTGCGCCAAGTACCACTTCCATCGTGCCCGCTGGAGCGTCAATAGCTTCAAGGTTTACTTTTGCTTGGCGTACGGCTTCTTCTGCGTATTCCATCCAGCGTGGTTTACCATCCACCAGCTCTTTAAAGTAACCATAGTCTAAACGTGCGCCACCACCTGCGCCACCGCGTTCACGGCGGCCGTCTTTTTCAAGTAATACCGAACAATTTAAACGGATCAATGGGCGGATATCGGTGGCAAATGTACCATCGCTGGCCGCAATCAATACTTCTTCATACACCGCAGACATAGAGCTAATAACTTGCTCTGCGTCAGGAGCAAGCTCACGAATATAATTTTCAAGCTCACGTAATAAATTTACTTTGTCGGTATCACTCATGCTTTGAATCGGCTGCAGTGGTGCAAACTGCTGTTTTGCTGCTACATCACTAAATACCTGAATGGCTTTACTTTCACCTGCTTCGGCAATACTGCGCGCAGCGGTTGCGGCTTTGTTAAGTGCTTCTAAATTAATTGCATCTGAGTACGAAAAACCGGTTTTTTCGCCACTAACTGCGCGTACGCCGACGCCGCGTTCAACGTTGTACGAGCCTTCTTTTACTAAGCCATCTTCAAGCACCCATGATTCATGGTGGCTAGATTGAAAGTAAAGATCCGCGTAATCAACTTTATGCTGATGAATAAAACCAAGCGTTTTTTCGAGTTCTTCTCGATTTAGCTGGCTGTCGTGTAATAAATGCTGTTCAACCGTGTTCATAATAAATGCTCTCTAAATCGTTGGTGAGATTGCACTGGCATATCTCGACGAATGGCATGTAAGCGGTTTAGATCTGGCTGACAACCAATAAACCCAATGCCATTTGCAAGCTCGCTGAGGACGTCGCCCCAAGGAGAAATAATAATACTGTGGCCGTATGTCGCGCGACCATTTTCGTGTTGCCCTACTTGCGCAGCAGCAATCACATAACTTTGCGTCTCTATCGCTCTGGCCGTTAATAACGGTTGCCAATGAGCTGCACCTGTTATGGTAGTAAATGCGCTAGGCACTAAAATAACCTCTGCCCCGGCTCGTTGCAAAGCACTAAATAAGCCACTAAAGCGTAGATCATAACATACTGTAAGACCTATTTTACCAAACGGTGAATCGACCACCACAATGTCACTGCCCGCTTCGGTGAAGTTAGACTCGCGATACGCACCAGTCCCATCAGCAACATCAACGTCAAATAAATGCATTTTATTATACTGGGCCAGCACTTCACCTTGCTCATTAAACAGCAAAGACGCTGCAAAATATTTGTCATGCTCTGTGGCAATCGGCACAGTACCGGCAGCTAGCCAAATATCATGTTGGCGACATAACTCACTTAATTGTTGTTGATAAACATCACTTTGCTTTGCTACAACAAGTGTTTCATGACCGCTATTAGCAAACACCAAGAAGCTTTCAGGTAAACACACCAGTAACGGGCGTATTGCAGGAAGCGTGGTTAACTGTTGTCTAAGTTGATTCATGTTGCCATCAGCACACAGCCCGGAGCACATTTGTAGAGCGACTATCATAGCTTGCATCGTTTAAGGCCTTATTGGGTGACTGTATCCGCGGCATCTTTGAGTGTTAACTCACTGGAGGCGGCGGCTTGAGGTTGGTTTTGTGCAGCTTGCGGAAGAGTCACTTCACGACTTTTACGATCTACTTCTTTCACTACAGGATCAGTCATGCTGCCAGTCACTTTAAAGTTAATCTCAGAAATAACGCGCGCCGAGTGGATCACTTTATCTATCGCCAGTGCCGCAAGCCCAGTTACCGGATTGACCATCCACGCGACAATCACCGGAATACTTGAGGTCACTTGTGGTGCAACCGCTAAATCGTAATCAATTTCCATGGTATTAAGGTTAGTATGGCCTTTAACCGTCAGATCAGCAGGCACTCCATCCATTTTCGTATCTTGCGTGTAAGCGATGCCTTTATCTACCTGCATGGTGCCTTGCAGACTGTTATAAAAAAAACCTTTCGAAAATACATCTCTAAAATCGAGTTTTAACTTACGCACTAATGAATCTAGGCTCAATAACGAAAATACCCGTGCACCGCCATCGCTTACCTCAGCTAAATGTCCTTCGCCTAAACGCCAATCTAAATTACCATTGAGGCTGGCAATATCAAATAAATAAGGCGCATCTTGCCATTCAAGCGTAAATTTAATATCTGCGGGTGAATCTTTAACTGTGGTGGTTATATCAAACTCATCAAATAGCTCACCAATGTCATCACTTTGCATATTACCGCTAAATTGACTTATGCCATCTTGCCAATGCCCTTTAGCACGTAACACATGCTTGCCTTTATCAACCACCAGCTCAGATATGGTGAGCTTATGACCATCGCCATAAAGCGATGCGCTGACTTTATCTAATTGATAGCTTGCCACTTTACAATCAGTACACTCAAATTCAATGGCCGGTATGTCACTCAACCAAGTGTAATCTTGAGGTGTTTCAGATGGCTGTAATTCGTCTGTAGTAGGGGTAAAGTTAACACGTAAATAATCACTGGCAATATGAATCGGCCGACTTGATTTATCTAGCGGAATAAGTACTTGCGAGCGTAATTCTTTGGCGTTTAGCCGTAAGCTCATGTCACTTGGGGTCGGCGCTAAACGCATTTCAAAATCATTAAATGCAATATCACCAATGGTTAATTGCTGAATGTTACCCACCACTTCTTTTAATGGTGGTAGTACGCCCTGCTCAGCTGATTCTGTTTGACTGATGGTGATGATCTGCTGGATCAAGCCAAGCCAAGGTAATAGATCGGTTTGCTCTAAATCAATTGCAACACTTAAGTCTTGCTGGTTTAAACCCAGATCATGCTCGCCTAAAATAAACTGTGCATTGGTTAGTTTGCCAACGTTATTCGCTAAGATGCCATTAAAATATAAGTTGTTATTAATATTAGCGGTGATCAAATTAGAAATATTATCACCTTGAATAACAGCCGTTAGCGGCCATACTTGATCGGCACTTTTTGTGTACGGTGCGGGCAGCTCACTACTAAGCCCTTCGAGTTGTGAGCTGACATTAGCGCGATAATCAAAGCCGTCCGTTAAAAAGTTTAGGGCAAGATTAATAGCCACTTCACTTTCACCATGCAAGTAACCTTTTAGTAAGTCTTGACCATGAGAAATTAACGTATCAGCATTTAACTGTGCTTTTATATCAACGTCAGCACGATAGTTTGGGCCAATATTTTTACCATTAAAGTTAACTTTCAGCGGCATTCCTAACCAACTTGCGTTAGCATTTTCTAAAGTGATCTGATCATCATTAAAATAGAGCTGACCTGTAACACCTTCAAGCTGAAGCCCAGGTTGTGCTAAATACACTGGCAGATCTTTTAAATTAACCATGCCTTTAGCTGTTACATCTAACTCATTTAAATCAACAAGTAGCTCAATATCAGCGCTGGCAGCGCCGTTACCTTGGATCACCTCAAATACATTTGCTAGTGGCTCAGCAATTGGCGTTGCTTTAAAAAACGGCAGTAATGTTTCCATCTCAGCACGTTTATTAATTTTTACGCTCAGTAAATCTGCGTTCATTAGATCTGCAATACTGACATGCACGGCATCATCGATCGCTAAGTTAACAAGCCGCCCATGCTCAGAGTAAATATCCATACGCTGATTTTCAAAATGTAATTTTGCACTCGCTTGAGTTACTGCAGGCCAATCAGGGGCAAATTGATAATTGGCGTTATCTACCTGCGCTAATACTTCAAACTGTCCTGAATTATCAGCAAACGGAAAGCCCGTTAACGGCCCAGAAAACAGCACTTGTGTTTGCGTAAGTTCACCACCTTTAATAGCCCCAGTTAAGTAATCAACTAAATTTTTAGTCATCACAGGGCGTGGGAAATAATGGCTGGCAACACTGGCATCTGGTGCAAATGCTTCTGCATATAAATCAAGCCGAGGCTGTTCGTCTAAGCTAAGCTTCATTTCGGCTGCAACAGTGACCTCATCATTATCAAGCCACATATTATCACTGCTGATCTGCCAACCTTGCTCACTATTGGCTAAATCAATTTGCATATTCAGTTGGTTATATTTGATTGGCTGGCTAAAAGTATCTGCGGTAAGTAACTCGCTATTTTCGCCAAACAGATTAATACGACCACGTTCTTGATTTAACAAACCATCGACAAGTAAGCCCTGCACACCTGGCACACCTTGCTCTGCAAACCAGCCCAATTGCTGGGCTTCAAACCATAATTGCCATTGCTGTGTTGATGTAAACTGCACATAAGCGCGCTTAACTTGACCACTGGGTTGACGACTTAACAGCGGCTCTAATTCAGCAAAATCACTTAACTGGGCTAACCTTGTAACCAAGTCAAAATCGAGTTCTTGCAACCAAATTTGTTGTTGCTTGTTATCCAGCTGCGCTTCAAATTGAAAGTCGGGCCAATGCTGTTGATCGTTTGAGAGCCGCACCCCTGAACTTTTTAACCGCCAACCTTGCTGCCAAGGGTAAAGGCGAAAACCCCCTTCACTTAAACTAAATTGATGACTTTTTGTATCTTGCTGCCAATTAATAAAGCTTGGCAACCATTTAACTGTGACATCTTTGATCAGGCCTTTTTCAATACTCAACCATGATTCTAAGTTAATGTCAGAATTGAGCTGCTCTTTACTAGCATTAATATACTGAGCCAGCCATTTCGACACATCAACATTATTTGCTTGCACATAAATATCACCCAGCATGGTTTCTAGCGTCGATCCGGTTAATGCCAAGCGAGCATCAAATGTACCCACTGAAATCCCGGGCAATGCTAAAGTACCACTAGCTAAGTGTTGTTCGTATTGATTTTGCCAAACGATGTCTTCAAGCATCACCCGACGCTCTTTACCATCTGCCAAGATAAAATTAAGACTACTATTTTCAACCGCAAAATGACCGGTTTTACCTAAGAATAAGCCTTCAATCAGCTCTTTTTGTTCAAACGATACCTCACTGCTGTTCGACTGCAACATAGTCGGCATATCAACATCAGCATGGAAACCGTTGATCACAAAGTAGTTAGATTTTAACTGTCGTGTTTTGATGGTTTCCCAGACGTTTAATTCAAGGCTAGCTTTAGCGATAGTCAGTGCGATGGGTGAGCTTTTATTATCTTCAAAGGTGATATCTTCCAAGACAATAGAAGGACCTTGGCCATGCCAGCTGGCAGAAATAGCCCCAATTGATAAATTAACCGCAAACTTATCGTATAGGTAACTTTCAAGGTCACCTTTATAGTCATTGGCATACGGCAGGGTATATTTTAAAACCGAAACAACAACGGCAAGCAGTACCAGAGTTATGGCGAACACTTGCCATAACTTACGGATACAAAAAAAACAGACCGTCTTTGCTTTCATTACATCATAACCACATCAAACTGCTCTTGACTGTAGAGGCTTTCGGTTTGAATGCTCACTTGCTTACCAATAAATAACTCTAGTTCTGCAAGATTATGATACTCATCGTTAAGTAATGCCTCACTTACCGCGGGAGCTGCATAAACCATAAATTTATCAGCCGCGTAAGCACGGTTTACTCGGACAATTTCACGCAGTATTTCATAGCATACGGTTTCAACGGTTTTTTGTGAACCGCGCCCAGAGCAGGCCGGACATACATCACATAAAATATGTTCAAGACTTTCTCGAGTACGTTTGCGGGTCATTTCCACTAAGCCTAATGCCGATAAACCATTAATATTTGATTTAACGCGATCTTTACCCAGCGCAGACTCAAGTGAATGCAACACCCTGCGCTTATGCTCTTCGCTAACCATGTCAATAAAGTCGATAATGATAATACCGCCCAAGTTACGCAACCTAAGCTGACGGGCAATCGCAGAAGTTGCTTCTACGTTGGTGTTAAAAATAGTTTCTTCGAGATTTCGATGGCCAACAAAGGCACCGGTATTAACATCGACCGTGGTCATCGCTTCGGTTTGGTCGATAATTAAATAGCCACCTGACTTTAACGTCACTTTACGATGTAAGGCTTTTTGTATTTCACTTTCAACATCAAACAAATCAAAAATTGGTCGCTCGCCTGGATAATACTCTAAAGCATCGGAAAGAATTGGTACAAACTCTGCGGTAAAGCTTTTTAGCTCTTCATAGGTTAGCTTTGAGTCAACCCGAATACGCTCCATATCTTCCCCTACGTAATCTCGTAGAGTTCGAAATGCTAAGGTTAAATCTTCATGCAAAATACTTTCTTTGCTGGTTTTTTTACGTTTAGTGACGATTTTTTTCCATAGTTTTTTTAAAAACTCGGCATCGTGACGCAACTCAGCTTCGCTGGCACCTTCAGCTGCAGTACGAACTATAAAGCTGCCGTCTTCATCGCCATACTCACCTACAATGCTTTTCAATCGCGCGCGTTCTTCTTCGGTTTCTATACGCTGACTCACACCAACATGGGTGGCATCTGGCATAAACACTAAATAACGAGAAGGGATGGTGATGTCAGTTGTTAAACGTGCGCCTTTAGTACCCAGTGGATCTTTTACCACTTGCACCATAATGTATTGACCTTGGCGCACTAACTCGCGAATATCTTGTACTTTTTTGATTGGTTGCTCGTCAACACCTTCAACAATAGAGGCGCTATTTACAATATCAGACGCGTGTAAAAAAGCCGCTTTATCTAAACCAATATCAACAAACGCAGCTTGCATACCCGGTAACACTCGGCTTATTTTACCTAAATAAATATTACCGACGATACCTAAATTGCCAATACGTTCTAGTTGAATTTCTTGTAATACACCGTTTTCAATCAGGGCAACACGGCTTTCACTCGGGGTGACGTTGATCAGTAATTCTATACTCATGTTACCTACTTAGGAATTCGCTTAATAATTTTTCGCATTCATATAAAGGTAAGCCTACTACCGCAAAATAGCTACCGGAAATATTAGTAACAAAGCGCCCACCGAGTCCTTGTATGCCATAGCCACCGGCTTTGTCTTGTGGTTCACCAGTTTGCCAATATGCTGCTAATTCTTGTTCTGAGAGTGTTTTAAAACTCACTTGCGTGGTTACTACACAACTCATAACCTTGTGTTCAGTGGCAAATGCAATTGCCGTTAACACTTGATGACTGCGCCCAGATAAACGTTTTAGGGTTGCCATAAAGTCAGCTTTATCGCGGGGTTTACCAAGTGACTGATTATCTATAACCACCACGGTATCACTGCCGAGTACGGGGCGATCTGTGTATCCCATAGCAACACCAGTTTGGGCTTTTAGACGCGCTAAACGCTCAACAAGTTCAAGGGGTGTTTCGTCTGCTAGCTGGCTTTCATCAGCATCGACACTAAATTGTGAAAATTCGATACCAAGTTGAGTGAGCAATTCTTTGCGCCGGGGAGAAGCTGACGCTAGATAAATGGAGGTTTGCATTATCTGATCCTGAAATGACGGCGATATTTACGTAGCAATAAGAAAATCCAAGGCCAACTTAACATGCCAGTCACGACTGGCCATAAATACTGCGGGTTGAAATAAACGTCCATTAAAAAGTGATTAAGCCAAAATTGCATTAAGTGATATAAGGTTAAAAATAAGCCCACGAGTATCGCTTGCTGCCAAATTGAAAAATTACGAATTTTTTGAAAGTTACTTGCGGTTACAAAAATACAAATTGAGTAAGTGAGTGAATTAATTCCCAGCGGTGACCCTGTGGCTAAATCAATCAGCAAGCCAACTACCCAAGCCGTACCAATATTTAATCGATGTGGAACAGCTAACGACCAGTACATTAATACTAATAGCACCCAGTCAGGGCGAAAAGGCTCAAACGAAAAAGGCAATGGCATCAAAGCCATGATCAACGCAAGGAAGATGCTCACGGCGATCAATAAAAAGTAACGACTATTCATTGCTGATAGTTTCCTGCTGATTACGCCATAAGATCACTAATAAGCGAATACGATCTAACTGAGCTATCGGCTCGGCGTATACTTGAGCAAACGGGCGGCCCTCATCGCGATTAATTTCAGTTACCACCGCAACCGGGTAGCCCTCAGGAAAAGTGCCTCCAAGTCCTGATGTCACTAGCACATCACCAATCCGTACATCTAAACTATGGGGTACATGGGAGAGTTTAACTAAATTAATTTTACCAATCCCTTCAACCACGGTACGCACATCATTACGTAAAATACGTACTGGTGTGGCATGGGTTGTGTCGGTCATCAGTAACACCCGAGACGTCGTTGAGCCTACTTTGGTAAGTTGTCCGACGACCCCCATCTCATCAATAACCGCTTGGCCTTCACTGATGCCATCTATCGTGCCACGATTGATCACCACTTGATGGCTATAAGGATTTGAATGAACAGAGAGAACTTGAGCAATAATTTTACGATTTGACTGCTTAGCAGAAGAACCAAGTAACGCGCGTAGCTTTTGATTTTCTTTGTTTAAGAATTGATATTGCTGAAGCTGTTCGCTTTGCAGTAATTGTTTTTTCTTGAGGGCTTCGTTTTCAGTTAATAATTGATCGCGCGTGTGTAAGCTTTTAGCCCCGAGGCTAAATACTTCATAAGGTAAATTGGCTAAATACAATAACGGACTAACTAAGGTGTTTAAACTAGTGCGTACTGTGGTGCCACCTTGCGTATAACGATCGCCTACGATCAACACGATACTCAAAAGCACTGCGACAAAAAGTCGCAGCTGCAAAGAAATGGCACGCCCGAACATTAACTTCATTAGTCGTAACTAAATACATCACCACCATGCATATCAATCATCTCAAGTGCCTTACCGCCGCCACGCGCAACGCACGTTAATGGATCATCAGCAACCACAACAGGAATGCCGGTCTCTTCCATTAATAAACGGTCTAAATCTTTAAGTAATGCACCACCACCTGTTAATACCATGCCTTTGGCTGATATATCTGACGCCAGCTCTGGTGGTGATTGCTCAAGGGCAACCATTACCGCACTAACAATCCCCATTAATGGCTCTTGCAAGGCTTCTAATATTTCATGCGAATTAAGCGTAAATGAACGCGGAACACCTTCGGCAAGGTTACGACCACGTACTTCAATCTCAATTGGCTCATCTGTTTTAAACGCTGAACCAATTTGATGTTTAATGTTTTCAGCCGTTGCTTCACCAATTAAACTACCAAAATTACGACGTACATAGTTGATAATTGCTTCATCAAACTTATCCCCACCAATACGTACAGATGATGAGTACACCACGCCGTTTAGTGAAATAATTGCAACTTCAGTGGTACCACCACCGATATCTACAACCATTGAACCTGTTGCTTCTGATACCGGTAAACCTGCACCGATTGCCGCAGCCATTGGCTCTTCAATTAAATAAACTTCACGCGCACCTGCGCCCATAGCCGATTCACGAATTGCGCGTTTTTCTACTTGCGTAGCACCGCACGGTACGCAAATAAGCACACGCGGACTTGGACGTAAAAAGTTATTGTTATGCACTTGCTTGATAAAGTGTTGCAACATCTTTTCAGTTACATAAAAATCAGCAATTACACCGTCTTTCATTGGTCGAATGGCTTTGATATTACCAGGCGTTCGACCTAGCATTTGCTTTGCTTCAGTCCCTACTGAGGCAACACTTTTAGGACCACCAGCGCGTTCTTGGCGGATCGCAACTACAGATGGTTCATTAAGGACAATGCCTTCGTCTTTAACATAAATGAGGGTGTTGGCTGTACCCAAGTCGATCGATAGATCGTTTGAAAAAATACCACGGAGCTTTTTAAACATGAGGCTGGATGACCTTTGAAAAACGTTCTTATATTAGCTTATGCAACTTTACCATGCTGAATCAGTTCGGCAATAAAAAGTGCAGCTACCTTTGTTAATTGGGTAAAAAAGGAAGCAACGCTTCCTTTTTAAATTAATTTTATCGTTCGCGTACTAGACGAAAACCGATATAGTTTGCACGAAAGTCTGGCGCTAAAATCAAACGAGTTGAAGCACGAGCTAAACTAGGTGCAAAATTCCACGCACCACCTCGGACAGTAACATCCGCTTGTTCAGCTGACTTATGAGTCCATTCCCATACATTTCCTACCGTGTCGTAGAGACCAAACGCATTAGGTGCAAAGGAGCCAGTTGGCGATGCACTTTTATTTGACCACTCACTACCACACCATCCACAATTGGCTAAATTTTTACCTATTTCATTACCCCACGGGTATTCAGTTTTAGTACCAGCGCGTGCTGCATACTCCCACTCAACCTCATTAGGTAACCGGTATTGTTGACCTGTTTGACCAGACAACCAATCAGCGTATGCTTTCGCATCGTTGTAGGTTAAGCACACGGCTGGAAAATCACTGCCTTGCTCAAAACCTGGATTACGCCAGTTTAAATTTGCTTCCCAGACTGGTTCGCCATTTAAATAATAGGCGCAACCACGATTACGCTCAGCTTCAGTTTTATAATTAGTGTTGCTGACGAACTTTTGATAAGCACCGACTGTCACTTCTTTATTTTGCATCGCAAATGAGTTTGCAATGGTTTTTTCAACAACTGGACGCTCATTTGCAAGTCCATTACCATTGATATCACCCATTTCAAACTTACCTGCGGGAATGACTACCACGTCAGCAGCTGCGGCATTGCCTATAGCTGTACTGGTTACTGATGTCGTATTACGTTGCTCACTGGTGTATGTCGGTGCAGCAATCGACTCAGGCTTTTTTACCAACTTAGCATGAATCGTCTGCGGCTTTCGTAAATCAACACGCACGCGATAAGGTTTATAACCCTGCTTGCGAACTTCAACATCATGAATACCACTTGGTAAAGTCGTTGCTAAACGTGTTGAACCAAAACTTACGCCATCAATAAACACTTCGTCATCGTATACATTTGAACGCAGCGTGAATTCAATCATTTTATTACTATCAACGACCTGTGTATCAACCGTTGACATTGGTTTGACTGAATAATCACGTATTGGTTGTTCACTCAAGCGTGACACCGAAACGTTGGCATTATCCTGACCATCACTGAATGTTAACTGACTATCAGTAAAAGTAGTGTCATACCGAGTTTGATAGGTTGCCGTTAGCGGCGTGCCGTACTCTGAACAATAGCGATTATCAACACTCAATAAATTACATAAGCGGCTGCTATTCACATCACCGCGCATAGTGACGCTTAAGTTAACGTTATAATTGCCTTGACCGCTAAAAGCACTATTAACTACATGGCTACTTAAAACCTGTACTTGTGCACCAGCCATATTACGTTTGGGTTCAACTAGGCGCTCTTCAGTTAAGTTAGCAAAAATTTGGTCTACAAAACGCTTGGTTGCTTTTTGTAAGCCCATTTGCTGGCCTCGTTGCTCACAGGCTGCCAATGTTTCTGTTCGTTTACAGTTGATAGTGTGATTAACTTCTAGCGTCCCTTCGCGGGTAAACTCATTGCGTAAGCGCTCAACTCGGGCTGTTGTTAATTGTTCTTTTAAGCTTTCGAGTGTATTTAACTGAGTATGTTTTGCTACGCGAATTTGTTCAATGTCTTTGCGGTGGGATGCAATTGCCGCCAACTGCATCGCGATATCGTCTTTATTTTGCTTATGATCAACCACAGCTTGCTGATATCGCGCCTGTGCAGCACTTATATCAATAGTGGGATCATCAATTAAACGACGATACATTTCATTCATGGCATCAAGTGCTTGATTTTTTTCTTTGTCCAGCTCAGTCGAACGAGTGCGTAATAAATCAAGTTGACTTTGTAACTGACTTTCTTCTTTTAAATGTTTTTCAAGTATCTGTGTAGCGTTATCGTATTCAGCTTGTTTAATACTGATCTCAGATTCAATTCCAGTAACTGTGGCTGTATCTTGTGCAAATGCACTCGATGCAAACAAGCTAGCTGAAATTAACAGAGATAAAGGAGCAATTCGCATATATTCCATTCCCAAAAAGCGGCAATTATTTGGTCATTATTTATTTTTTATAATTAAACTCTTATGCTATGTACTTGCAAGGCAAAACACAAGCTTTGTTCAAAAATTATCTGAGTTTATACCTAATTAGCCTCAAGATGCGAGCTTCAGTTGGAATTAAAAGTGATTTAAGCTAGGCATTAGTTGCAAATGATGGCTGTTCCCTTGTTAAGATCAGCCCCCTGTAAAAGTAACCTAATATAAATTAGCTTTTAACCAGCCCATAAAGCGCTTTATAGGAACCAACTTTGTGAAACATTAAGCTCTGAATTTTAAGCTGGTTTGACATACAGTTATTACCGTACTTCACGCCAGTAAATAACACGATCATTTCCTCTAAAACGGCCAAATTGTAAAATTCCTTGCGGATTTAACTGACTTGCGTCTCCTTGCCAATCCCACTCAAGCCAATTTTCTGTATCGTACTCAAGTGTAAAAATACCTGCGCCTTTAGGCTCAGCATAGATACCATTACTCGCTGGGTAAATGCCTTGTTCGAGTTGACCACTTCTTCCACTGCCATAAATATAACTGAGCTCAGGCGTGCTAGGAGTGATTTGTGTTATTTGTGGGTGTGCAAAGACAGTGCAATTATTATTAGTATCAAGTACAAACTCGCTGCCATTAAAATACTGCGCCTGCATAGGCACAAGTAAATTATCTAAATCAGACCCTGCATTATCACCCAGCACTAAGCGGCCAAAGCGAAAACTAATAGGCGTATCGTTAAGCACAACACTATTACAGCTGCTGTTTGCTGCGCAGTCGGTTGCTAAATTAGGATTATCGTCGGCAGCTGTTAATACAGCCCCTTCAATTCCCGTCACAGTTGCCATCAAATTTACACTTTCAAATGGGCCATCGGGATCATTAAAGCCGCGTCGAGCTAAAATAGTATCGCTATCACTTATAGTAAAAAGTCCTGCTAGGGCTGCGGTACTGCCCCACTGGCTAGCCTCTAAGTTTTGCAATCTAGGAGTTAAACTACTACCCGAGACATAATTTCCTACTTCACTGTTCTCTGCATTAATGCTTACCGTTGAATTAACAAACCCGCCTATATAGTTTTTCATTACTTGGTTATTTTGATTAAGCGCCTGAACAGTAAACCCTAACGTAAACGGTTCACTCAAATAAGTGCTATTGCTGCCATAACGGGTGCACTGTGCATTGGCTTGAATATTTTGTACCGCATATTGCGAAGGCGCAAAACGACCAACACGAGTAATCGCTCCGCGCACATCACCGGCCCCCAAATAGTCGGCATCTTTGAGCCCCGCAACTAAATCAATAATACCAACTTGGTCGTAGCTATAACTTGATATTGATTCACTTAAGTTACCGGTATCTGCAAACGCAACTAAATTTTCTTCTTGTAACGTACCCAGCACACCCGCTGTTGGCAAATAAACGCTGGGTTGCACATCCGGTTGCTCACCAATAAAGTGCTTAGCGACTGGATTACTTGAAATAGCACTGTAATTATCTGGGTAGCCATCATTATTGGTGTCTTGGTTATCAAGCCATTGCACCGCATTCATTTTTAGCGAAAATGACTCGCCGGTTAGTTTAAATAAACTGCCGCTGGCATCATTAGCTTGCGCACTGGTATCAGCAAAGTTCATTGCTAAACCAAAGGGCTTAACCACAAATTCATTTGAGCTACCCGTTAAATTCACCGATAAATTAGTCACGGGATCGAGCACTAAGTTTAATTTTGCATTCAAACTCAGTTTGCCAGCATCGGGATAATTAATCACAATCGGTGCTTTTGAATCACTATCAAACTTTAAAGGCACTGTTTGATAACTTTGACCAATGCTATGGGTTGTGCTGTTATTTGTTAGAGCAAGATTATCGATGCACGTAGAGCCTGCACTGCAGCTATAGGCTAAATCTATAGCCACCTCTCCACCAGCAGGAAAAGCAGCTTCGCACACTCCGGTTGTGGTATTCGTTTTCACAGCTTGGATTGCTAATTGTGATGCATTGAACCCGGTGTTTGACGGTTTACCTGATAATTGGTTTAAAATTGATGTGGTGTTATTAGTCTCATCGCTAAAAATAAACCCCGCGTCTGAAAAAGTAACCTTACAACCACCTAAGCCCACATTTGTACCACCAATATAACAACGTAGCGGCGCTGATGGGTCTGCAACATTATAACCAAATTGCACTTGCCCTGTAGTACGCTTAGCGAACTGTAAATCTGTAATGCCAGTAAAAGTTATCACCTCACCCGTCACCCAACTTTGTTGAGTACTATTATTTGGTGATAAATCTAAAGTGGATACTTCATCATAAATTATATCGCATGCATCATTAGCACAAGCAGTTAGCGTTAGTTCTTTGGCTTCGCAGGTAAGGCCTTTATTATCACTCATTGATAATCGGTAATGATCCAATAAAACCGGCGTATTAATACCACAAAAACCAGGAATGTTATTTGGTACTGCAGTACCAGTAAATGATGAACTTTCTTCAGCAATTATCTCCGTGCCTGAGGTGATCATGCCAGTATAATGAGCTTCTTGTGCAATGCGTACTTCACCTGTTGCCACTAAAAAAGCTGAAAAATCGACTGCGGCACCAATCGACACCGCACCATCTACATAAATCGCTAAATACGCCCCATTTTCTATTGTAATTTTAGTATTCGCCACAGTTAAAAATGACGTCGACAGTAACGTAGTAGAGTTTTGTAAAAAAATACGTGTGGGTGCGGTTACTCTATACTCAGGCGCAATCATGGTCATTTGTAACTCATCAAAAAAATAGTCACCACCGAGTGTTGTAGGAATTGCACTACCCGATGAGCCATCATTGGCCACTGTTGGTACTTGTGAAGCTTGTCCTGCAGTTAACGCATTTTCACCTTTTGCAGCGCAAGGCTGACCATTACAAAGAGGGATATTAGTTAATGCCGTTGAAATATAGTTTGTGGTCGTAAGCATATTCGCGTTGTTATCGGTGACTGTCACTCCTTGGACTAACTGAATTTGGCCATTGTTATAGGTTGCAATCGCACCGGGGAATAATGTGTCACAACTTAGAACATCGCCATTTGACACAAACGTACTGGTCATAGCTAAGATAGAGGCTTCTTCGTCTGGGTGCCTACGCTCATTGTCTCCATCACGGTCTTCATCAACAACTATTCCCAAACGCGTACGAGTCAAATTGCAACTTCGTAGCCAACCACCATCTTCGCCCACTCGGCTATTTTTACTTGCAACAACCAATGGAGCAGTAGCAAAATTATTTGAGAAATAAAAATAGTTACAACCGTCACTCCAACCATCGACATTGTAACCAGTAAAAAAGCTCTCCCATAAAACTTCTACCTGATTATCATCAACAAAGGTACGATTGTTGCCAGGCTCAACAACTAAATAAGCCACTTTTTCACTATTTATTAAGCCACTTCGTGTCTCTGAGGCTTCTAGCGCAATATTAACCCCCGAAGTTGTTAGCGAGTTAGTTTCTACGGCAATCGTTAAAAATGGTCGTAATGCATCTGTAGGTGGATTGCTTTCCAAACTATTAATGGTTTGTAGAGAGTGAAAAAAGTTCGGCCTAACAGCAAAAGGTTGAGCAAAATTTATTGCCTGATAACTTTTAGGCAAAACGTAGTTAGACTTAGGACCATATTGAATCTCTAATTGGATATCTGTACTGCCAACCTCCATTATTGTGCCATCTGGAAATTCATGAACACCGTACTCGACCGCTAAGTAATGTGCTCCCATAGTAATATGCTCACCGTCTTCCCCGGTAGGTTCCAAAGGTAGAGCTTCAAATCCGGTTGTTGTTACATTACGAATTCGTACAATCGCAGGGTTACCCCCTTGATTAGTTGATAGCATAAACACCGCGGGAGGTGTTTCGTACTCTTGTTGAAAGTTTATCTTGGTCCAAATCGGTGAGACATAAGTGTCTTGCAACTCAATAAAGCGCCCTTCAATTTTAGGAACTACAGCAATGCTGTTAGCACTAAAGATCATTATGATTATGAAGATGAATAACTTATATATCATGGCAAAGTCTTCGCTTCGACAGAGAGTGTACGCTGAGTTTGCCAGTAGTCTTTACGACATGCTTCGCCGATAGCACAACTACTTGGCGAGCATGTGGCACGGCTTTGTAAATAAAAAACATTCACCGAGCCTGCGCTATTACTGCTATCAGGTACATTCAAGTATTGCTGACAAGTTATCGTTACTGTGCAGTTCTCTAAATACTGAGTTTGAAAAACAGGGGAGGTAGTTACTGCTGCACAGTTTAGTGCTGGACTATTAAGTGGAAATATTTCAGTTAGCCCGCTTTCTAACCCACTTTGTGCAGCTAAATAAGCGCGAGAGCCATAATACTCGATCACATTTTGCTGCGAAGATGCCGATAAAATCCTGACTAAAGCCAAGCCAAGTACTAGCATCACAACAATGATCACCAAAGTGACAATCAGTAGGTTACCACCTTGATAAGCTTTATTTATAACCGTTCTTTTTATTCGTGGGCTAAGGTACATTGGGTATATGCACCTCATGATTAAACATCATAGCTTCATTATCATTAAACGCCATAATCGCGTGAATGTTCAGCACTGCATTACGAGTTAATGCAATATCTCCAATTCTAAAAAATGCATTATTTGCTAGGTTATTTTCTATATGGAGCGCTAATAGATCACGTTTAACGCCTGTTGTAGCCTGTAGCTCAACTGCATCAAGCTGGGAGCTATTGAAGCCATAATCTTGATAACGATAAAGCTGTGTCCCTTCTACACAAAAACTAACAGGCGTCGCCAGTAAGTAAATTCGTTTTGCTGGTGACTCTTGTGCAAATGCTTGATCAAATTGCCATTGATCTAACTCACTGTTTGAAGATGATACGAAATTAGTTAATTGCAGACGTTTATTATTACTTACGTCGTAGACTTCTGCTGGATCTAATGGATAAATACTGGCCCAATCGCCAAGACTTGGTTGAGTTAAGTCATTTAATTCAAAATCTACTGCCGTAACAATAAAGGGAGCAGTGTTAGGTAAGTAGCCAGTGTAATGGGTAGCTGATTGAAAAGGCGTAAACTCAAGGCATTGGCTCAAACCACAGTTATTTTCACAGCTTAAACGTAAAGAGTTTGGCATCGCATGGCGTAGCTCTTTTGCTAAACGTGTCAACATAAAGCGTGCTTGTGCTACAGCCTCTTGGCGCTCCACCCCTTGACTATAAATATTAAACCCAGAGTTAATAAAAGCAAAAGAAGTAACAGCCAATATCCCCAAAATAACCATAACAAGCAGAAGCTCTATTAAAGTAAATGCAGACTGTTTTAGGTATTTGCTCATCAATAGTTACCTTTGTATGCGCTAAAACCATACTCTTCGCCATTAGGGCTACTTATAATTACCGTGACACGCTTTGCAAGTACACCATCGTTTGCTGTCGCGCTATTAAAGTCACTGTCATATACCACGGTAACAACCACATTAAAGCCTTGGTATTGGGTAAGCACTTGACCCAAACTATTTGTTATAGGCTGATTACTCAGTGCAATATAATCGTCAACATCATCATAAGTGGTGCGTGTTTCTATGGTATCAGCACCTAAATCAGCTGAACTCGTGCAATCTGCGGCGGCTAACGAACTTTCTGAGCAACGCCTAAATGGCGGAGCACGCTCGCTGTGCTCATCAAATGATTTGGCCAAAATTTCGTTCATTAATGATTGCCCTAGCTCATTTGCCCGCAGCTGTATGATAGGGTCAGCGCTTTGTCGTGCTTGAGGTGCAATTAACCCCGTAATAATCGTCAGTGCAATGGCAAAAATGACAATGCTGATAATCAATTCAATTAAGGTAAACCCATAATTATGGGCACGCATATATAAGCCCTTCACCACTGATACATACTCCGGCAAGAGATATATCTATGCGACAAGTGCCATTACAGCTTTGATCGCTTCGACCTAAAGGATCAAAATTGATCTGCGTAAATTGCGAACCTTGACCGTCCAATGCAGTAAAAACAAAATCACTGCGCTGCGTTTTAATAGCTACTACTGAATCTTCCGGGTTATTTACATCAGCACCACCTGTGCAGGTATCCGGTGTCGGTCCTGCAATTAAGGTCGCGGTTATGTACAATTTATGACAACTCGTAAGCCCAGTATCTTGCATTGCTCGCAACTGAGCTGTTCTTAGCACTGCTAATACCCGATCGCGATATGCATAAGCGTCTTCCGTTGAACTCCCTAGAAACTTGGGCCCTGCCGTTACCGACAGGATACCCAAAATAACTAAGGTGATAATCAATTCAACCAAAGTAAAGCCACGCAATCGTTGCTTACACGTATATTTCATTGTTAATGAATTAACACTCATCCAATACGATATTAACTACTGGTGGATTATCTTTACTCGTTGCTGGTGTGTACTCAACACGGCAATTATCGGTTACAACATAACTATTAGGGAAGATAGTAACTATTGTGGTTTCACTATCACCATCGACCAGATTGAAATCAGCACCATTTACATTTGAAGCAACAGCAGTCACATCTGCAAAATCAATATCTAAGAATTTCTCAAATGCTTCAATGGTACCAACAGGGTAGCCATAATGAAGTGCTACGCCTTCCACTTCTGGGGTTACATTGGCGTCGTCATATGCATAATTTTGCACGTTTGCGATTATCGCTTTACCATTGACTATATTCATCCCACTGCGAATAGAGCCTTGAACGCCCTCAAGTGTTGATGCATTAGCATCTCCCTGCAGATTCAAAAAGCGAGGAGCTGCAACAACGGCCAAAATACCTAAAATGACGATTACGATTATCAGTTCTACTAAAGTAAAACCTGCTTGTTTATTCACTATGTTACTGTTCATTGATTGCGTTTTCATAAGTAAGCCTCTTTGTTATTACTTAAGATTTAAAAATCTGTACTTTGCCTGTTACAGGAAAATACGAAAATCCACTGGTGCCAACGTGTGGTTCACCATCTATTGGAATATTTTTCGCATCTAAAGAATGAGTTAAATAGTAAATACATTGCAGCTTATCTGCGTTATACCTCACTAAAAACATTGAATCTTTAACTACTGACGCGTCACTACTTAGGGTATTGCTTGGCGCGTCTTGTAAAACTACATTCAGCACCTGTTGGCATTTGGTACAACTCATCGCTAATGCCTGCGTGTTCTCTTGCTCTGTATCATCACTTGTTGGCGTGCCTAAACTGCCATCAACACCAACAACTACACCTCCATAATTTATATGCGTAACAAACTGCGAAACCCCATTTCCAGATGGTCTCGCGTCCAGCTCCCATTGCCCCCTAATTAAACCAACAGCACTGGCAAAACCACCAGCAACGGCATCAATATTTGAACGATGGGCTCGCTCCTTAATATCTAAAAACTGCGGTACAGCAACACTCATTACAATCGCCAATAAAATAACCACAAGCACAAGCTCCAAAAGAGAAAAACCTGCTATATGGCCTGGTTTACTGGGCATTGTTAACCCCCTTTAATTGCAGACATCATGTTCCACATCGGCATAAAAATACCGAGCGCGAGAATTAGCACCATAACGGCAACTATCACTGTCAAAATAGGCTCTATCTTGGCGGTTAAACTACGTAAGTCGTAATCGACTTCTCGCTCGTAATAATCAGCGGCTTCTTGCAAAAGCTCATCAACTCGCCCTGTTTCTTCACCAACAGCCACCATTTGTAGCACTAACTGGGAAAAAAGCTCGCTACTCCTTGAGGCCCTTAACAGGCTGTCACCTTTTTCTATATCTTGACGAATATTTAAAATTGCACGTTCCATATAGGTGTTATCTACCGCTTTTGCCGTTAAAGACAATCCTGTAGTCATAGTTACACCAGAGCGCAATACCATGGCTAAACTTTGGCTATACCGTGCAAGTAATGAACGATGAATAATATTTCCAACAATGGGGATCTTTAATTTGTAGTGATCCCAGTTATATAACCCCTGCTCGGTTGCCAAATAGCGCCGCCAAGCGATCACACTGCCAATAAGAATGAGTAATAAAAGCCACCAGTAATTAACGAAGAAGTAACTTGTTGCCACCAAAATTTGGGTCATTAATGGTAGTTCTGCATCAAATTTCGCGAACATGGTGGCAAACACCGGGATCACAAATATATTTAAAATCACCATTGCAACTAATAATGCAGCAATAACAAAAGTGGGATAGCGCATTGCGGCCTTTATGCGTTTGCGCGTTTCTTGTTCTTTCTCAAAATAACTAGCGAGTTGGTGAAAAGCATCTTCTAACCGCCCTGAGCCTTCGCCAACCAATACCATTGCGATAGTTAATCTGCTAAAAACTTTATTGTGCATGGTCATGGCACTGGAAAGATCCCGACCTTGCTCTAGTTGTTTGATTATGTCTGTTAAAACCAGCTTAAACTCTTTATTTTGTGTGGTATCAGCTAACCCCACCATGGCACGAATAATCGGGATGCCAGCTTTGAGCAACGAGTACATTTGCCGCGAAAACATAATCATGTCTGCCAGGCCTATTTTTTCTTTGAATAGTTGCGCAAGCGGAAGGTTAATGTCGCTTTCTTTATCGATTTGGGTAATCGAGATCGGCGTAAATTGGCGTTTTAACAAGCTGTCGGCAACACCTGCCTGGCTGGCAGCTTCAAGTTGCCCCTTAATTAAAATGCCTTTTTGGTCTTTAGCTTGATAGTTATAAAGGTGCATCATCACCTCCTATCAATTCAGGGATATATTCAGCGACTTTAAATACTTCATCTAAAGTGGTTATCCCCTGCTTGGCATACCCTAACACCATGGTAGATAACGGCGCAAAGTAAGGGTTGTTCTTGGCAGCCCGAGCAAAGCCTTGAGTGTCATTTTGACGAAGACACTCCATCATAGCTTCATCCATTTCGAGTAACTCAAAAATACCGACTCTCCCTTTGTAACCTAAGTGGTTACACGCAGTACAGCCTTTGCCATGAAAAAATGCGGTATTGTCTACATCAACATTTAGGTACTTTAACCAACTCGCTTCTTGCACATCAGGGTAGTATCGTTGTTTGCAGTTATCACAGACTCGCCTAACTAAGCGCTGGGCAATGATGGCTCTTAGTGAGCTGGCAACTAAATAGGCTGGTGCTCCCATATCAATTAGCCGCATAGCACTGGTTATAGCGTCATTAGTATGCAAAGTTGAAAGCACTAAGTGCCCTGTTAACGCGCCCCGCAGGCCTATATCAACCGTTTATTTATCACGCATTTCCCCCACCATTAAGATGTCGGGGTCTTGCCGTAATGCTGTTCTTAATATGCTGGCAAAACTAAGCCCTATTTTATTTTTAATTTGCACTTGGTTTATCCGGCCAATACGATACTCCACCGGATCTTCTACAGTTATTATTTTATTTTCTGGCTGATTTAGCTCACTTAACGCCCCATATAAAGTGGTTGTTTTACCTGAACCTGTAGGCCCTGTTACCAAAATCATGCCATGAGGACGCTTTAAGATTGAGCGAAACCGCTTTAGCAACGCTGCTGGCATACCCGTTTCATCTAATGATAATAGCCCTGCAGATTGATCTAATAGCCGCATTACAACCGACTCACCATATTGCACCGGCATAGTAGACAAACGCACATCAATGCTATGTGTATGCACTTTAATATTAAAACGGCCATCTTGCGGTAAGCGTTTTTCTGATATATCTAAACCAGACATTAACTTAAGCCGCAGCACTAATGCTGAGGCTATTTTAACTTGATTGAGTACATGCTCCTGCAACACTCCGTCGACGCGTTGACGAATCCGTAACATACCTTCATCTGGTTCAATATGGATGTCTGATGCTCTGACTTGTACAGCATCTTCAAAAATCGATTGTAATAGCTTCACTACGGTAGCATCAGAGGATTCATCACCTAACGAATTTAAATCAAACTCTTCTACATCTTCGTACTCTTCATGTAACTGCTCGGCAAAGCTGGTAATTTCTTCTGTCCGCCGGTAAACGTTATCAAAAGCAGTCATGATCTGACTTTCTTGCACTACCGCTAAATCAATTCGCTTTGGCGCTAAAATTGGTGCGAGTTGATCAAGCCCTCTTAAATCGGCCGGATCACTCATCCCCACAAGTACTGAGTCACCATTATCTTCTATAACGAGCGCTCTATAGCGGCGCGCCATTACTTCAGAAAGCAACTTGGATACTTCAGGTGAGATTTTGCGTTGCGAAATATCTAAAAAGGGAACTTTTAATTGCTGAGCTAAAAACCTTAGTAATTGTGGCTCACTAATAAACTCAAGAGCAATTAACGTTGCACCTAGCTTACGCCCGGTTGCAGCCTGCACGTTTAACGCTTCACTCAATTGCGCTTCAGTGATCATGTTTTCTTCAACTAATAAATCACCTAACCTTAGACGTAGACTGGGTCTCATGACACACCTCCTAAGGTCTGCAAACGTTGCTTTGCATGTTTTAACACTGCAGGGTTTAAGTTACCCACTTCGATTGCAGCTAGGTAATAACGTTTCGCCGAGAGGTAATCACCTTGTGCATCTTTAGAAGTCGCCATAGCTAACCACCATTTACCTTGCTGAGGCTGTAACTGTGTTAATTGCTCAAAGCAAACCAATGCACGAGTATGATCACCTAACTGCTGCGCAGCAGTGCCTTTAAGCGCCCAATATTGCGCATCACCTTGGCTATCAAAATCATCGCTTAATAATTGTTGTACCACTGAATATTGCTTGCGCGTAATATAAATTTTACTAAGCTGCACTCGCCACTCGAGTACTTGCGAGTCAAACGCAATGCCATGTTCTAAAATACTTTGCGCGGATAAAATATCTTGCTGCTGAAAATAAGTTGCTGCGAGTAAACTTCTTGCAGCTATATTCCCTTTATCTCGATTAAGAATTTGGCTTAAATCATCTATGCCTTCCTGATATAAACCAAATTCGAGGGCTTGCTTAGCTTGGCGCAGTAGCTCAGCTATTTGCTGTTGCTCTGTTCGTTGCTGAGTCACTTTTTTAACCTGAAAACTACTTTGTTTATTGGCACTAGGCACTGTATTTGGCTCAACCGTGATAGCTGCAACCATGGGTTTTTCAGCTACAAACGGCTCTTTGGTGTCCGTTTTTACCGCTGCGACTTCTTCAATAATGGGTTCTACTTTAGCAACTGGTTTAATTACATCAGAGTTACTCACCACAGGAGCATTAATTAACACTGGCGTGTTATTTTGCTCAGCCTCTTTTGAGCTTTGAGCTTTGGTAACTAGATCCATTCGTTCTGGTAATTGAGCAGCATCATCACTTGCTGTAGGTAAATAAATATAGCTCAATACAACCACTAACAAGGCAATGGCGATTATTAGTAGCTTTTTAATAACACCATGCGAATCATAAACAGGGTCTACTACAACTGTACCTTGCTCATTTAACGAAGTTGTTGGCTGTCGCTGCTCAATATTTTTAAGCATAGAATTAATGACACTCATAGCCATTGCCTCCACGCCCAAATTATCATAATGGCAATAGCCGATAGACTCACCACTGCAATATTCCAACCATTGATGTAATTATTCACGGTGCAATCTTCGGTGTCTTTTACCGCAAGCTTTATGTGCCGGCTACTTACTGCGGTGAGCCCTTCACCGTAAGCTTGCAGCAAGGTTTTATGACATAAGATATTTACTAACCGAGGAATACCACGACTTGCTTGCGCTATTTTTAAGCCTAATTGCTTGGTAAATAGCGGTGCACCTTTAAAACCTGCGACCTGTAATCGATGATTAATATAGTAAATTACTTCGCCGCTAGTCATTGGTCTTAGCTGGTAAGAAAAGCTAATACGCTGGCGTAATTGGCGAACCCGTGTATGCGCTAGTTTTTCGTCTAATTCGGGCTGCCCAAACAGCACCACTTGAATCAGTTTTTCGCTTTCAGTTTCAATATTGGTAAATAGTCGTAACGCTTCAAGAGCATCCCAGCTTAGGCTTTGCGCCTCATCTATCAGTAAAACAACTTTTTTGCCTTCTTTTTGTAACGCTAATAAATGATGATTGATCAACTGACTTAGTGCTTGCTGATCTAATTGTTTATCAACGTCCATACCTAGCTCTACAGCGAGTGCCCAGCGTAGCTCATCTGGGCTTAAATATGAGTTAGGTAGATAAGCAACGGTGTAATCATGCTCAATTTGATTAAGTAATTTACGGCACAATAAAGTTTTACCCGTGCCGACCTCTCCTGCTACCTTAATAAACCCCTCTCCCATTTCAAGTGCAGTAATAAGCACCTGCATTGCTTCATTATGCGGTGCAAGCGCACAGAAAAACTCGGTGTTAGGGGTTAAGGTGAAAGGCATTTCACTTAAATTAAAAAAGCTCAAATACATAGCTAGTTCTCATACCAAGTATTAAGTAGTTGGCGGCTGCGTGTTTGCTGTTTTTTCCACGTATCTGGCATTACAACTGTTGGCTTTAGCAATATAACGAGCTCTTTCTTTTCTTGGCGTTTACTAATACTTTTAAATAAATTACCAAATAAGGGGATATCACCTAATACCGGTGTTTTAGACTCTTCATCGGTGGTTATCGTTTGCATTAAGCCACCAATCACAACAATTTCACCGCTTTGCGCACGAATTACCGTGTCTGATTCCCTAATGTTGCTTTGTGCTAACGGTAAAATAAACTCATCATTATTAAGGGTAATGACCTTTTGTTGCTCTTCAGTTTGAGTGACGGAGGGGTGAACATGTAAGATCACTGAGCCGTATTTGTCTATTTGTGGGGTTACATCGAGGGCAATCCCTGAAAAGAAAGGAGTTAGGTCAATTTCTGGGGTTGTTGTGGTGGCATTCCCTGTTACAGTGGTACTTGAAACATTCGTAACAAAATACTCATCTTGACCTACTTTAATGACCGCTTTTTGGTTATTAGTCGCAGTCACTCGGGGGTTTGAAAGCATCTGTACATCGCCCTGAGTTTCTAATAAGCTAATCACCCCAGTAAAGTCTGCGTTATTAATAACTAAGTTTGATACACCACCTAGAGCGGCCGTAATACTATTACTAATTTGCCCTGCTGCAGTGGTCGCGAACGACAGACTTGTACTGCCAATTGAACCCGCAATTTCGTTCCAATTAACACCTTGCTGGTATTCATCTTTAAGCGTGACTTCGACTATTTTGGCTTCTAAAATCACTTGTCGCTGTAAGTTTTCTTGGGTTTGCCGCAAAAAGTCCTTTAGCTGCATTATTTCACTCGGTAATGCATTAACCGTTACTAAGCTGGCTTGTGGGCTGGCGATAACATAGCGCCCATCACCGGTGCCAATCAAGGATTTTAAAGCCAGCTCTAGATCTTTCCAAAAGTCATTACTGTTAGTGGTTTGAATACGCGAACCGTTAAGTTCAATATTTTGATTATTACCAAACTCACTATCTTGTTGATTATTATTGTTATAGTTATTCGAACTATTGCTTTGATTAGAATTATTATTATCAGCCATTTGGCTCACACCACCAGCAACAACACTTACCGTAGACTGACCACTACGTTTCATCATTAAATAGTTAACAGGTATTGTTTCAGTGCGCATTTTTGCAGGTAGCACCTGTACAACTCGTCCTTCGTGAACAATATCAAGCGGGTACATACGTTTAATTACATTTATTACCTCATCAAAGGTAACATTTTTTAATGTGAGACTAATGGTGCCAGCTACCTCTGGGTGTATAGCAACGCTATATGGCGTATCGTCAGTTAAACCAGCAAAGAAAGCGCGCACTTCTACTTCATTTGCAGCCACTTCAAAACGCTTAACTGCCAACTCTGTATTAAGGCTTTGCTCGCTATCAAATGACGATAATAAGCTTTGCGTAACTTCATCGGGCACTGTCAACGGAGCTACTGTAGTTTGCTGCTCAGGCTGAGCTGTGAGCTCTTGCTCAATATGGGGCTTTATTTCTTTACCTGGAGCAAAACTATGGCAACCACCAAGGTAGATAGGTAACAGCAATAAAATAGTCAGCTGACTAGGTAATTTAATTTTTAATTTCATAATCATATAAATCTAATTTTATTTGCTTATTGTCATTCGCTAACACAACTTGCTTAGAGCTTATGGTTAGCACTTTATAGTCATTTATTTGATCGCCTACGGTATAAATCTGTCCTGAAATAATCGCTTTATAGCGGCCTGACCTTTTAATTATTGATTGCAGCTTGAGGCTACTTTGCTGATTTTTAACTACGCTAGTAGCGAGCAAATTTTGTGGCTTAGTTGGATCGGCCAACTGCTGCGCAACCACGTCTGCTGAGCAAACAAATAACCCAAGCACACTAAAGAGCAATAAATTTTTCATTCGCGCTCACCGTTGCTATATGTATGATTAATTGCGCCCGAGGGTAATCCTCTACTTGATAGTCAAAACGCTGGATTAAGAGTTTTTCTTTACTTTGTTTTAGCGATGCTAAATATTGTTGCAAGTTAAAATACTGTCCCTGTAATGTGAGCACCATTTGATGTTCAAAAAACAGTGTTTTAGCTTCGTTTGCACCAACCTTAGTAACATCGACAGCTTTAGGCTCTAACACTTTAAAACTAACAACCTTAACCTCGGTACTTTCTTTTAATAGCTGCTGCAACATATTAGGAACCCGTTCAGCGCTGACAAAGCCTTTGCTAAATTGGCTCAATTTTTCATCAGCAATAGTCAATTCACTCTTTGCCCGTTCTATTTGAGAGCGTAATTCTTTTGTGTAATCATTACTTAGAGCTTGCTCTAACATCGCTAATTGTGTTCTATTTTGAGTTATTTTTTGTTGTGCTTGAGTGTTAGCTTGGTGCTGTTTATTTGCTTGAATTTGCGTCGGCTCGACAATAAATAGATAGCCTAAATATAAAATAATAAATAACCCAGCAAATAAAATAGCCAATTTTTCTCTTATTTGCAGTGCAGCAAAACGCGCTTGATACTTCACCCAAATAGGCCAACTACGAGAGGATTTTTCAGTTTTCATGGCTGTCCTCCTTAGCTGCAACCTCTGTAGCTACATTAAATTCACTTAAGCCGTTTTTATCTTCAAACTCTAAAACCGAAAACTCTTTACCTGCAAAGTATCTTGATTGTTTTAAACTACTCAACCAAATAGGTAACTGAGCCGATTGACTTGCTTGCCCTTTTAAAGTCACTGTTTGCTCAGAAAACGTTACTTGGGTTAACCAAATACTTGCCACATGGTAACGCGCTAAATCAAGCATCACTTGGCTATAGTCCATACTCGATAAAGTTTGTGCAGCCTCCAAGTAACCAAACACTTGTTGTTTGTGGGCAATTTCTTGTTCCATCTTTTTTAACTGCTTAACAAACTGATCTTTATTTTGTTTCTCATCTAATTTAGCTTTCACAGCTTGTAACTGGGTGCTCATTTCATTTAATGTTAATTCAGTTTGTTGCGCCTCTATTTGGTTAAAGTGAACTGATAACGCAAACCCACCCCAACTTATGGCAATAACAAATAACGCTATGCCCCACAGAGCTAATAAACTTTGCAATGGCATTAAGTCACGACGAGGACGTAGTGATTTTTGGTAAAAATTAATTCTATTCTTCATTGCGCGGCTCTTTACTTTCAGCCATAGATATAGCTGCAGCTAGGGCATAGAAGTACTGACTATCTAAACCCTCTGATAAGGCAAGGTTAGGTTGAAAATCAACAACCTTAACTTGTAATAGCTCTGCAAGCTCAGCTCTGAGTGTTAAAGAAGATAAATCGTCGCATTGCAGCTGAATACTGCGTATAGGGGGCTGCTTAAGCTGACTTTCAAAAAAATCCATCGACCGTTGTACCTCTAAACCTAAAGCGTCAATGAACGCACTATTTTGATCTTTTTCTGTAATGCCTACAAAGCCATTTAGCCGCCTTGCCAATACAAGCTTACCGTCACAAATAATCAATATTCTCGGCTCATGTTCAACATGCTGCACCACCAACATATGCGCATCTTTATCTTTACCAAATAAAGTGAGTAATACCATTTCTTCTGACGTCATTGAGCGTAAAATTGCGTTGGTATCTGCAAAGCTATTAATGAACGGCTGAATCTGTGTTTTATCAGTAATAAACACATTCATTTTATTCGCTTGCATTGGTAATGAGATGGGATAATCAATAAAGTCTGCGATGATATTCTCTGGCGCAACGTTGACAAGGTCTTTCGTAGTCCATGGTAACGACTGCACAATTTCGTCATCTGTCAGGTTAGGTTTTTCCATTTGCACAATTTGATAATAGTGGTGAGGTATCACTAAATTAATCGCACAACGCAGCTTACTAACTTCATTTGTACAAGTTACAATTGCTTTTGTATAATCCCGAGGTTCTGTCACTACAACACTGTGGGTTTTATCGATTTGCCAGTGCCCCTGCAAGCGTTTTAAGCTTACAGCATTCACTGTTTTTGCATATGTAGCTATCCCTATTACACAATTCGAATCTAACCCTTGTTGCAACCAAGGAAATAATGAAAAAATCTTCTTTTTCATATAGCTACTTATGTTGGCTATTGATTTTTTAAGTATCGTATATTTTTACTAGCCCGCAAGTTTTCACATAAGAAAAAAGGAACTTGAATGCATAACTCTTTCACTATTGATGAAAATAGCCCGATACAACAAATAGATAGTACCAAGTTAAAAAAAAGAAATATTTCATTATGCATTAAACGTGATGATCTGCTACACCCGCTCATTAGCGGTAATAAATGGCGAAAACTCAAGTACAACTTAATTGAGATGCAAGCACAAAATAAACAGGAGTTAGTAACGTTTGGTGGCGCTTTTTCAAATCATATCCATGCCTGTGCTGCCGCAGGAAAGCATTTTAACTTAACAACCCATGGCATTATTCGCGGCCCTGAACTTGATCAGCAAAACCCGACCTTACAATTCGCCAAACAATGCGGTATGCAACTGCACCCAGTTACCCGCTTAGAGTATCGTGAGCGACACAATGCTGATTATTTAGCGCAATTACAAACTCGCTTTCCTAATGCCTACCTATTGCCAGAAGGCGGTACAAACACAGCCGCTCTACTTGGTTGTAAAAAGCTTGCGCAGTCATTACCCGTCGCCGACTATGTTATCTGTCCAACGGGGAGCGGAGGCACACTGGCAGGGTTAATTGAAGGCTGCGATAACAGCACACAGGTTTTAGGAGTCGCGGTATTAAAGCAAGCTGAGTATTTAATCGATGAAATAAAATCGCTCAGCCCGGTAGCAGCACAACAGCAAAACTGGCAATTACTCACCCAGTTTCATGGCGGTGGCTATGGCAAGTTTAGCCCTGAACTTTGGCAATTTTGCCTGCAGATGCAAAGCCAACATCAACTCCCGCTCGAGCCGATTTACTCAGGAAAAATGATGCACGCTTTATGGCAGTTAATCGCTCAGGATTATTTTCCTAAAGGCAGTAACATCATTGCCATTCATACCGGTGGCCTGCAAGGATTAAACGGGCTGCGTTATCGTGGCTTAATAACTTGAGTTCATGCACTTAATGAGCTAAAAATCAATTTACCGTGACATTAGTAAACTCTTGCAAAGGTTCGGTAAAGTAAAACCCTTGTGCGCCAAGCACGCCCTGCTTTTTAAGCATATTGAGCTCTTGCTGGGTTTCCACGCCAACACCGTATACGGGTAAGTTCACTCGCTCTGCACTGGCTACAATTTGGCGCACCACTTTTTGCTGCGTTACATTTTTATCAATGTCGTGGATTAAATCATAGCTAAGCTTGAGTCCTTTGATCCCTTTGTAAGGCGCTAATAAAGCGATTTTATCGTGCGATGAAACATTATCAATTGATACTGAGCTTCCCACTGATTTAATTGTACTAAAAGCAAAATTCAATCGCTGTTGATGTTGATAAAAATCCACCTCCGATATCTCAAACTGTAGTTTATCAGCGCCTTTTACATTTTTCATTCTCTGTCCAAACCAGCGCCAATAATCATCAGAAAACCAATTAAATGCGTGTAAGTTAATACTCACGGTTAACGCACTTGTTTCACTTTCTAATAACTTAACAACTTGATCCAATACTGTTTTATCCAATAAAACAATCGCTGAATCATTTTTTAGTTGAGGAATAAATTGCTTAGCAGAAAGCATCCCTAAAGACTTATGACGAACCCGGATCAAAGCTTCATGCTGTAAAATATCACCACTGGCGAACTCAAATAACGGCTGAAAAAACAACATAAATTTCTTTTTGCCAATGTAATCAGCTAAGTTCTCATCGCTATTTGCCAGCACCGTTGAACGCGTATGGTTAAACGGTACCCGATGAGTATGCTGCCATGGGCTTTGTTTTGCTAATGCGAGTGCTGATTTAGTTAGCTGATAAACCACAGTTTGATCGGCACCATCGCGGTAATTACATACGCCTATTTTAATTTCTTTGCGAGATAAATCACCGCGATAAAGCAAAGAAGCCTGATAAATAATTTGATGCAAGCGCTTAGTGTAAGCATCGATATCAGGTTGAGGTATATTCTCCAAGGTAATTGCCAGCCCACCTGAAGATAACAACTTAACTGATACCCGAGATAACTCTTTAAAGCCTTTGCTCACAATAAGTTTAAAGTGGCTTTCTAAATCAACGTTATCTGGAAATGGCTGTGTCCAATAAAGTAAAGCAAAAAGGTGGTTATGATTATTTTGGATACCGTACATTGCGGTAATTGCAACATCGTCAGCGGAACTTAATTTTCGCTTGGCTGTCAGTACTTTTGTACTATTAATAGCAATATCATTTAGTGCTAATTTAACCACATCTTTAGGCGCTTGTTGGCTGCTTGATACTTTACCACCAGTTAATAATGCAATTGAATCTACACCATCGCGCTGTTTAAATAGCAGTCGCCACCAGCGATAACTCCAAATAGCAGCGCCAATCATCACTAGGTTTAATAAAATAAATAGTGGGCTTTCAACAACCCAAAAAGGCAAATGATAAAGCTTTAAACTAACCGTTTTATATTTAAAGATATCACTCTTTTGGGCCATAAAAGCAGAATAATGGAACGAATCACTGCCTGATTCAAGCATAAAACCATGACTTTCAGCAAGTGCGGCAATGATCTCTTTATCTGCAATTGGTTGCAATTTTAAGTTGTAGATCTGTTTAGCTAATTGGCTCCCAGTGATGTGTACTTTTTGATGCAATATCTCCCCTAAAAAAAGATTAAATACTGTTAGTAAAAGCATAAAAGCAATTACATAAAAACTGAACATCCGCACTTGAGCATTTTTAAATTGAGTCACCATGGCTATTACGCTATTTGTATCAATAGCTAAAGTGTTGTTCAAGATCCTTATAAACACAAGGCTGAGAGCGATGTTTAAATGTTAACGAACATTATAATGAATAAAACCATCGCATTTTTAGCTACCTAAGTCGGAATAAATATTTATAATTTTTAGCGCATCACAATTGCTTCCTAAAAATAACAAAACACTTATGATGTTTCACTTGTTTGTAATTTTTATCTATTTAGTCAACAGTTATCTAAGACAGCAAATATGGTAATGACTTCGAAAGGTTTATTATAATCACTCAGAAGCCATCAATTTTATTGATATTCGTTTAACTCCCCTATATTAAACGTATAAGCTACGGGCTCATCATCAACCGGAAACTCTTAAAACGAGATTTACTAAATAAATACAAGTGATTATCTAACATAAAAGCCACTATACAGACAGACCTCAAATAAAGACGAGTGCCATATTATGTTTAGTCTTCAGTTAGCAGCGTAATTATTTTCTCTATCGTAAGGTCCTTTTTCTCGCCTCTTGCGAATTTATCATAAGGGTCAACCTCAATATCAACAGGCACACCGAGCACTTCAGCATTTAGCCCCTCACCATTTTTATAGTATTCATTACTAAGTTCATAGGCCCAACCATTAGGTAACATACGAGGGAAGGTATCTGATGTGGCCCCTGCAGTGGGTTCTCCAACCAAAGTAACCTTAGGAAGCGTTGACATAGCAAGCGCAAAACTCTCGCCTGCACTGAAAGTACCATTTGACGTTAGTAAGTAGATATCATTTTGATAGTATGGTCTGCTATCAGGTTCCGCATAAACAGTAACTAGTTCATGAAGGCTACCAGCATAAAAAGTACTAATATCCCAAACTAAGGTATTACCAGATATAAACCTTTTGATTAATTCCAAGGCTTGAATATCATAGCCGCCTTCATTATCACGAATATCAATTATCAATTTTTGCGTACCATCCAATGCAATAAAAACCTCATCGAGCAAGTTATTAAATGCTTCGTTCGCATAACTGATATCTTGGCGATCGAGGCTGTCTGTTTCAATAAAGTTTACAAAGTGAGGAAGTGATAGATATCCAACTTGAATACCTTCAACATCAATGATCCCCCAGTTTGGGCTAAATGAGTTCAGTGTATTACGTGCAATAAACGCTGGCTGGGTTGCTTTATTTAGGTACTGCGTAATATTTTCTCTAACAAGTACAGTTTGCTCGATAATATAATTCTCAGCAGGTTCGCCTTTTAGCTCTAAATCCTGCGCTTCTTGTTCCAGTCGTTTTGCAAGTGTTAGCTTAGCTTCAAAGCTGATTGGCTCTTCGTCTAAGTTATAATACAAGCGAGTATGACCATCACTCAAAATTTCTAGTATTTCACTAATTATATTAATGAGTTGCTCTTCATCATTTTCATTTAATTTCGGGGCGTACATTTCATAGATATGCTCCCAATCAATGTTACGCTCCTTAAAAAAGGCGTAGTGATTTTGCATATCTAGCCAAAACAACTGAAAAATAACTTCGGCATCAAATTCATAGCTGTTACCGGCGATTGTATCTAGTATGCCGTCAGTGCAAACATCTTCAATGTTTTGTATAGATCTATATGAAGCAGGACCACTATCATACGGTCGTTCATAAATAAGTTGGTCTTTATACTTTTGGCTAAAAGAATCAAAAAGTGGCAAGGGGTCTAAAGTAATTATTGGATAACAGAAAGCTCCTGTTACCTGCCAAGTAACAACGGAATCACCGCTGATCTGTTTTATTTCACCATAAATATCCGAATACCAAAGCTCATTTCGCTGCTCTTTGATAATGTCACTTTGATCACTATCAGAGTTACATCCAAGTAAGCTGATACAAAATATGGTGACGACTAATTTAGCAATACATTTGATCATTACAACTTCCTATAAATTGAAATAAGAAGTTATTCTAATATTCAAAGCACTCTCGGTTTGTCACTTTAATGTCAGAGTTTCGTAATGCCTATTCGACAAAACAACTAGACAAATCAATAGTCAAACAAGCGCCACCAAACTGGCTTTTACTTATTTTTACATTCGCATCATGGCTAGACAAAATTTCTTTTACGATTGCAAGCCCTAGACCCACACCATGGCGCTTACCTGTCCTACTTTCATCAACGGTATAAAAGGGTTGAAAAACTAACTCTCGTTTGCCCTTGGTAATTCCTATTCCATCATCCTCAACTGTCAACAGCAAACGTCTACCTTGCCTAAGTAGTGACACATGAATCTGCTCTACAGCGTACTTATCCGCGTTAACAACTAAATTATGTATAACTCTTTTGATACCAGCGTTATCTACTCGCGCAAATATAGATTGTTGGACATCCAAAATAATAGGATGGTTACAGTACTTTTCTATAGACTTCGCATAGTTTTGAAGTGAATTGCTCAAATTAATTTCAGTAAAATTCAAAGATGAAGAAAACTGCTCTACTTTACTATATTCTAATATTTCATGGACTAAAGTATCCAGTTCGTCACATTCCTCAAATAACTCGTAAATAAGCTTTTCATTATTTGAGGACTTATCTAACAGCTCAAGCTTCAGTTGCAATCGAAAAATAGGGGTTTTTAGTTCGTGAGAAATTGCTCTTATCATATGCCTTTGCTGAGCAAACAAGCACTCCAACTTCTCTGCCATGTGGTTGAAAGTTTCATTTACACGTCCAATAGCGAAAAGTCCAGTATCAGCACGCCCCGATAATTGGCCCTTTGCAATTAGTTTGCTTGCAAGCTCTAATCTAAAAAGTCTGTATTGCAGCCAAAGTGTATGCAATAAAAAAAGAAATAATATTAAACCCAAAGGCAGCCCATATTGAATAAAAAACAGAATGGTCTCGACATTATCTTTCACTCTAAATGCTGAAAATTGAATTAACTCATTCCCCTGTATTTTTGCTGTAACAGCTTGCAAATTCCCATCATGAACATTTTCTACAAGTATAGTTTGCGTCTGTTCTGAAGCTGGGGTACTAATAGTTTTAACAGTTAGGTTGCTTTGCTCCGAGATTCGCTTTAGCAAAGCAAGCCATTGTTCATTGCTCAGTGCTGGGCGAGCTGCATCTAAAGCATAAATGTAGGCTCTATAGTCTAATTCCACATCTTGCTTCAATTCAGTAGAAAAATAATCCGTAGCAAGTGAAGTTAAAAGGGGATTAATCGTTAAAAATATCAAAATGAAAATTAAGCTCTTTACCCCAAAGCGTATTAACAACATTCGGTTTCCTTGCTATTGACAATAATGTACCCCTTCCCCCTAACTGTAATGAGGTGGCGATAAGGTATATTATCCCCAATGACTTTGCGTATTTTCATTATTTTATTGTCAATTGTGCGATCTAATCCATCAAATTCCCTGCCATATAATTGCCGAGAAATATCATCGCGACTAATTATAGAATCTACATGTGAAGCTAAAAAATAGAAGAGATCAAATTCACTATCCGACATCTCAAGTTTGATATCGGATTGGCTTACAACTCTGGTGAGCAAATTAAATTTAAACGGCCCAACATTGAGTATATGATCCAATTTTCTTTTACTCTCAACTCCTTGAGCTAATCTGAGCAACTTGCGAAATCTAGCCAATATAATTCGAGGATTAACCGGCTTTTGAATAAAGTCATCAGCCCCCATTTCCAGTAAGGTGATCTCATCGATGTCGTCATTACTAGCCGTTAAGATAATCACTTTACCAAAATACTTATTCTGTAAAGCACGACACACCTCAAAGCCATCCACTTCGGGAAGCATCAAATCTAATAGGACAAAATCAGGTTGATGTAACAGCACATACTCTAAGCCACTAGAACCGCTATATATCGTGTTAACCAAAAAGCCATGCTTTTCAAAAAAACTCTTAAGCAATGCTGCAAGTTCTAGATTGTCTTCAATAATAGTCAATGACTTAGAAATAAATGTATTCCTTTACTTAATGCCTACGATGGTATTCATCTTTTGTTTTAGACACAATTTTACGCTTTCTTTAATATTGCCTTGAGATTCATCATGAGGCAAATTTTGATTTAATATTCTAAAAGCACAATTTAGTCTGCAAACTATTATTAAACTATCAGTTATATTATTAAATTAAATGATTTTCAGGTTAAGCTGGAGATTTAAAAAATGTTTAATCCCCCTGCTTATTCTTGTTTGCGTAATAACAAAAAAAACCTTTAAACTTAATATTTAAAGAGGCTTTCATTAATAATTACCACATTATTTCATAAGTACTAATAAAATTATAAATACTTATGAAATTGAAAAAGCCACTAAACAGTGGCTTCAAAGGATTTTTTAAACATTTTTACTTTTGTCTTTGGTTAGAACGGTTATCTAAGACAAAATACACAAATTCAGGGTCAGTACAGCAATAACACCCTTTACTAGCAATGGGATTAACCAAATGACCCCGCTCCACTTTTAAACATTAAAAGACAATAATGTAGATTAACTTCGCTAGTTTCTACCAATTACGGTTAAATTTAAACATTTTTCAACATTTCTGCCAAGGCCGTTTTACGAGTATCAACTGCGCCTTGTTTGTTAACACCATAACGAAAATCCGTTTCCTTGCCAATAATATGTACTTTATATTCTGCTCTTGTCACAGCCGTATACAACCAACTACGGTCAAGCAACCTTCCTCGTTCAAGTAAAACAATTACATTCGGTGCTTGTGACCCCTGCAATTTATGCAAAGTTAAGCAGTAAGCAAGATCGATATATTCAAATAATTGCCAATCCACTTCTAACAAACGTTTATTACCTTTTTCATCAAGGTCTTCAAGTTCAATTACGCAAGCATATTCATCTGTAGGTTCAGCACTCTTAATGACACCCAATGTACCATTCTGAACATCGTGTTTGTAACTGGTCAGGGTAATGACAATCGGGTCACCTTCCCTGAAATCATAGCTTCCTTTAGTAATAGGCATATCCGTAAAGTCAAGACTCTTGCCATTAGGGTTCACAACGCCTTGCAGCATAATGTTTGCTTTTCTTACCGTATCATTTGTAGGAGCGACTATCATAGCGTTGTTATACTCAGAGTAGGCAGTTACTACATCTTGCAGAATGTCGCCTGTAGATTCTTGAAACATAATATCAGCAGTAGTTAATGACTCTGGCATTATGCCGTGCCGTATTGCATTGGAATATGCAGGTACACTACTATCTGCTCCCTGTCGTTTCACGACATCAAGTTCCACATGGTTTATTACACCGCTTTTAATGACATCATTTAAAATGAACCCCGCATTAATCGGTGGAAGCTGATAAGGATCACCAATTAACAAGATTCGAACTTTATCAGAAAACAAAGTAACTAAACGCCACATGGTATATGCATCCAACATGGAGGCTTCATCCACAAGTAATACAGCCTTATCTTCATCAAGATCAGTTTCTCGCAACAGTTTTGCAATCGTTTTCGTTTCACTACCGATTGATTGTTGAAGCCTACGGGCTGCCTTTCCCGAAAGCGCAACGGGGTATATCGTATAACCTAATTTTTGATAAGCATTTACAATCAGCTTAGTAGTCGTTGTTTTGCCTGTTCCAGCTCCGCCAGTAAGGGCGAAGACATGGCTGACTAATGCTGTCCTTACGGCACGTTCTTGTGCTTTTTCAATGGGCCAATCGGCAGGAAATGAGGTTATAAAAGCCTCTTCTAACTCGCTCGACCAACGATTGTCTAATTTTCTGAGGTTACCAAAACGTTTGGCTATTGTTTTCTCAAATATATAATTGCCAGAAACAAAGTATTGGTTGTTTTTCTTAACAAATCCTATGATATCGCCATTGAGTTCTTTTGCCTTAGAAACTAGGTGCTCGTCTTTATTTAACGAGTCCGAGACACATGATTCGATGTCTTGCCAATCTGCAACCGTATTACCTTCATCACTCCATGACCTCAATGCTTGCTCAACGATTGCGACTAGTCTAATTTTTTCGTCCTGTTTTATACCAAAGTGCTTTTGAGCAATAGCATCTACCTTCGGAAACCGCATTCCCAGCGAAAACAACCGATACGGGTTCTGGGTAAGAAAATTGATAGCATCCTGATCGGCAAATCTGAACAATTGTCGCTGAATAGGGGCTTCTATTTCCCATTCAACCAACTGCGCTGAATGTTTTAGATTTGAATACTCTTTATAGCCATTCCAAAGCCCATGTACCGCTTTGTCTTTAAGCAGCACTTCCCTGACAGCTTGAAAGTTTGTTTTTGATTGGTCTTTTTCGTATGGGGCATATTTATCACATTCTAGGATGTTGAATATATCGCTTCTAAATTCAATCCAGAGTAATTGAGCACTTACTTTACCTATGCCTTCAAATACTTTCTCTGTGCTTAAAAAGGTTACAAAGCCAGCACCATTATCTGGCATAATACATTTCAGTGTCGGCTCCATAAAGCGCCATACATCAACATACCTACCTGTGCTGACTTGTTGCTGTCTGATACTGAAGTTTTGCTCTTTAAGGATTTTCCATTGCTGCCCGACTTTCGGATCAATATTTAACTTGTCTTGAGTAGTCAGAATCTCAATACGATGCGCACCTGCTTTGTGGTTAACAAAAATAGCTCCCAGCCGGACATTATCCGGGTGGTACTGGTATATTCTGGTGATCCTTACCAGATAAGCACTACTCTTCATTTCCACAAGCCCATTTCAATCAGTACATCTTTAAATTCAGATAGCTTGGCAACTTCGGCAGCTAACTTAGCATTTTCGTTTTGTAGTCTTCGGTTTGTTCTTTTTAGGTCTCTGACTCTAGCGCTATCTTTGATGTCTTCGTCAGTTTCTTTTGATACATCAATGATCTCTTTATCGAGAGGCAGGTTTTTCTTACGTTGCTGGTAAACCCCTGAGATAGCAAGTTCTTGTTTAAGTTCTTGCAACAAATCAAAGAGCTTTTTATTTCTTTTTTCCTTAAATGCAGAGGAATCAAAACCAAGCTCATCAGCAATTTTTTTGGGACTTAACGTATCACCATGCCAATAATCCAACCAATTAGGCGACTCTTTCGATTTCATTTCTGCAACCCAACCGAGAAATAAATCTCTGTTACGTTTGCCTCTTTCTTTACTCATCTTAACCTCCACCCACGATGTGTCTTATCGTAGTCCTAACACCATACTCCTTTGAGAACCAAAAAATAATTATCTTTTGAATAGCGTTAAGTTTATTTTCTGACGGTGCGCCTTTCTCAGCTCTAATATCAATATGCTTTTTATTGAGAATACCAAAAGTTAATGGGCTAAAAGAGGCGACGAGCTGTTTAACGTCCGAATTTGCTCTGGCGAAAAGCCGTGCCGAAGTAATTCAAAATCATCTAAATCGATGATTGCCTTTTTTCCTTTTCCAATGAGCTGATACTGTGAGTGACTGGATGTAATAACCTGCTGCGCCCCTATATCCATCGATACGATCCGCGATGTTGTCACGTAGTCCCCTTCGAAAAAGCGAAAAGTTTGATCGTGTTGTACTGTAGCATATAACACTTCTCCTATTAATTGTCTCCCATCCATGACACCAACAATATACCAATTTTTTACAGTGGTGTTCAAAAGCCTCTCCTCGAAGTTAGCGTGAGGATATATGATAAAAAAATAGGAATTAAAAGCATAACCAAAGCGTGGATCTAATCCTGACTTTTTTCTATGGTGCAGTAAATAAAGGGAATAAAGTAGATTTTGCAATCACAGTGAGTAGTTTATTTTTCATATGCTGTATACATAGTGATAAGAATTTGCATTAGCCTACAAAGCTAAGGGATTTACTTGTTTATTTATTGATTCATAATAGCTTTAATTAGAGGCATGAGTCTTAAACCATACTACTCGGTTTAGCTTAATTAGTTCATCTCTGATTACTGAGTTATTAATCAAAAACAATCGTTGTTAAAAGGAGTCGATCGCGATGTCTACTTGGGCTGGAATTGATTTTGGGAAATATTCCATCGAGGAATGGCAAAATACGTATCATAAGTGGCTCTTCAATGATGCTGATCGCGTCAGAGAAGGAGACTTTATTGGTTACCGTATAGACACCGAAACGCTCAAACGCAGATTAGAACTTCAAGGAGTTAATAGGGCATCAGTTGAACTAGAGGTTAACGAGTTCAAAGGTTTATGGATAAAAGATATGGAAGATCTATTAACCGAGACACTTGCCACTAAACACCGTGAAGAATATTCATGCTACATTGACGGACTTAAGAGTTGCTCTTTGAATAGCTGGTTGAAGCTTATCCCCATAGCAGCATCAATGCAAAAACATGAGATTACAGGAAGCTGTGATGAACCTAGTAAATTACTTTCATCGTTAACTAAAGCAGAGCAAAACCTTCTAAAGTTCATGTGTTCTGAATACGATGAATACCCTAATTACACTGCCGGAGGCTATCACTTTCCTTGTCTCTCATCATACAGTTATGCATGGGCAATTCTTCAATTTGTTACCCCAAATTCAGTTTGTGAGCTGGATATATCACCATTAATTGACAGTGGTTGGGTTGACGATTTTGAAGATCTTGCAGAGTATCAAGCAGGGCAAACCAAGTTTTCCGAAAGAGCAAAGATTGAAATTCAGGATATAACTAAGCTTAGTGAATCGTTTAAAGATAATAATGTGTTACAACGTCTCTCTTATAGCGGGCTGGTTACAATACTTGAAGCTTATTTAGCGGACATAGCAAAACGACAGGTGCTTAATAAAGATTCCATTAAGAGAAGATTTGTTGAAAACTTCGACCCATTTTCGAAAAACCAGAAAAACTTAAAAGTAACAGAGATCTTCTTTTGGATGGAGCAACTTGATAATCAGATTATAGAGTGCCTAGACAATTTGTCTTTCCATAATGTGAAGACTATTAAAGCATTCTTTCCCTCTGTTTTATTGGTTAAAATTTCAGATGATTTAAGCGATCGCCTTGCTGTAGCAGAAATTACTCGGCACGATATCGTTCATCGCGCAGGGAGAACTAAAGATGGGAAGTCCAACGAAGTAACTTTGGCAGATGTGAAAGCTGTATCCACATTAGTGCTGGATATCATAACGTCTGTGGATTCTCAAATCGTTGATGGAATATTGGTGTAAGTGTAGTTGAATTAGATGTAGTAGCTCATATCTGATCTTACAGTTTCGATGAATAGGTTTAGACTTCATCTGACAGACAGCTATGAGCGACAAGCGGACAGTGATAGATTATGATGTTTGAAGGCTAAACTCGGTTTCCTTCGAGGCTATTGTTTGAATAATGTATCAAGTATTTGTAAGTAATAGGCTATCCCCCTAAACTTAAAATTGAATTTAGTGGAACAACTTTCAAAGATCAATTAAAGTTGATTGGTAGTTTTAGTTAGGACGTTAGGCAACAAAATAAAGGAATAAGTAATGACCGATGAAGTCAAGAATTGTCCATTCTGTGGCGAAAAAATATTAGCTGTTGCAAGGATATGCAAACATTGCCGCTCTGATCTTGAACAAGATGCAACAGATAAAGCATCCACAAAACCAGCTGTTGATTACGGTATCTTTCTGCTAGCAATCCCTGTAGTGACAACAATGCTAATTTGGTTTTGGGTGTCTGGCATGAATTTATTCCAGTCACCCAGCGAAACAATGGTGCTTCTAATGTTGACAACTGTACTAGGCACAGCAATTGTTGCCGCAATGGAAGCAAGTAAAGTCGGAATGAAAACGGATCGAAAGAAAGGCACTTATAGTGCTACTTCGTGGTTTTTCATTATCTCTTTGCTCTGGATTATTGGTTACCCAGTTTACCTGTACAAACGTAAGCACTACGGGCTAACTAATCGTTTGATAGCAGGTATTCTTATAGGTATTATCTTTGTTGGTAGCGGGAGTGTGATTAATTCTGCTATCGAAGCCAAAAAGGCAGAAATAAGGGATAACCTCCAAGAAATGCAACAAAGGTTTGAACCGTATGTCAGGTAGTTACTTAGCAAAGCCGCCAATGTCAAAAGTTGCAGTAAACAGTATTCTGAAACCAGTGGGTTACGGTGCTTTACCTTTTTTAAAATTTGCTTTCAGTATTTCCGATTGAATAAGCTTCTTTAATAGTCAGGAAATCAACTGATGTTTATTATTCGAACACTTACGTATATAGGTGAATACTTTCTAAATTCAATATGGATATTCAGAGGGTAGTAACAGAGCGATTATGCAATAACTGTGTATCGTATAAGTAATAAAATGTTCGCTATGCAGAGGGTATATGGAGAAAGATGAGTTTTTCCTCAAGGTTTCGAGAGCATTGTCAGGATGTCAGATGATAGAAATGGAGTTGAAGCTCTACTTGTCTAATGCTGTCGCCCTCATAAATAAGCGTTTGGGCAATCGAATGTTTTGTGGAATGTCAGGCGACGATTTTCAAAACCATTCTCTAGAGAGACTGATTACTGAATTTAAGAAGTTTTCCGACAATGGAACACTTATTAAACGTCTCAACAAGTTTAAAGACGAACGAAACTTTCTAAGTCATAAAGCAATTGCATCGTGTATGGACCCGCACAATGGTTACCAAGGGCTTCAAGCCGCTTCTCTTGACGAACGTTTGTTAAAAATAGAGAAAGAGGCGTCAGATATAACCCATACTATTCATGAAGAATCAGCGAAGTTTTTGGGATACTTGTTATTTGAAGATGAAGTATGATGCAGTACTAACGATTAGTTTCATGGAGGACGTTCAGAATTCTATGTCAGCCTAAATTGCTAAATATCTAGCACACCATCTAACCTACCTTCGAAGTGGATGGCCAATTGCGACAATGTCAGATTCCAATTATGGATTGGCATTGTCCATTTCTAAGCATTCAATATACCTGCATACAATAATTTCATCAAGCTGTTTTCATTAGGGAATGCTCCCTTAATCTTGGTGAGTCGCCTAAACTGACGATGTACAGCTTCAATCGCATTCGTGGTATAAATAGCTTTACGCACATAATCTGGATACTTGAAGTAAACCGACAGATTGCCCCACTTACGACGCCAAGACTCGAATCAGCTGGTCTGTCACGGCAGTGATGGTGGCCTCGAATATCTCGATAGCTCATACCTAAAGCAAACATAGGTAGGATTTTTTCATCAATTTCGGGCGTTAATTTGGTTTGGTTCTTTTTAACTAGTTGAGGTTCAAACGAACCTGAGCGGTCTCTGGGCGTTTCAAGTTCGAATTGACCTATAGATGACTTAACTGTTTTTTTGGTTGAACCATTTTTACGGTTAACTTGAGTCTCAGATGCTAGGTGCTGCTCAATTCGGCTTTAAGAGCCGCTTCGGTGAGTTGTTTGTTCGCCAGTAAGACCTTTACCAGCTTGAAGTTCAGTTAATGCTTTGTTGAAGTCGAAAGATTGAGTTATGTGTCACTCCTGTTTTCTTAATAATACTGAAATGACACAGATTTCTAAACACTACCCGAAAAGCATTAAAGCTCCAACGTCCCCACTTATTGGTCTAACTACGGCGTCTCGTATTTCTGCCTGATAACACTGTCAACTGAACTATTTTTAAAATAATACCAGAAGTTGTGTAACCGCTAACTTCCACCTCATGGTTTTTATTATCACCCCAGTATTTAAAATATATTGTTCCGCAACCCTTATAAAAATCCAAGAATAAGTATTCTGTGTAGTCATACACTCCTAAATCAGCAAAAAGGTTTAATATATTTGTATTATGCACCGTACATGCACCTTTGTTGCTCTCATAACCACTCATATCAAATCTAAGCTTAGTACTTTTTACACCATCAAATTGATTCAGACGTCCCTTTACAAATGCTTTTAACTCTTCATCTGACATATCCATAATATTGTCTACGCCAGTTCTACCTTGACTATCCACATCACACTCCTTAATTATTAGTAATATTATTTACTCTATTAATTAATAACATTGGAACATTTCAATTCATTTCCAACATTAGTAAATCATCATGGTATCCAATAACTTTTTAAAAACATATCAAATACGTGGATCTAATCCTGAGTTTTTCAATTCAAACACATTTAAATTTTCATCGGCATCTTCAGCTCATGATGGAAATTCGATTGCGAACTCATTTAAACAGTCAAAAGCTATTACTTTAAAAGAATACAATGCTAGTTTGATTGAATTAGAACGCTATCTAATCTGAACTGATGTACTGTTACAAACGGAGTAAGTTAATCTAGCTAAAATTAACTTCGATTCTTTGCTGGTAACCCACTATCAATAGTTGCGGCAAGCTTATTCAAATCAACTCCATCCATTTTCTGAAGATTATGTTGCCACCTAGCAAACCTCTCAAGCAACATGTCATTGTGGATACTTAACCTATTGTTCTCCGAAGTTAGCCTTTCATTCTCATTTTCAAGTTTTTCAACTCGCTTTATAAGTTCAGCAATGGTTGCATCATCATTGTCCAAATTTTCCAAAAGTTGGCTTAATTTATCAGAGCTATCAAATAGCGACTTGGCTTCTTCAATTGCAGCAGATTTTTTAAATCTAAGCTCTTCTTTCTTTAAGTCAAATGCATGTTTGATTTCATCATGCTTTGTGTAAGTGTGCCTTGATGGGGGACGTTTTAAGCCCAATTCTGATTGAAGCCTTTCAGAAAGAAGATCATATGTAAGCTTACCTCTCCAACCATCAATGATCGCTAGAATCGTTTCTTTGTTGTCTGTTACAAAAGCCATGATTACTCCTCCATATCAGTTAACGCTAAAGCGGTAAGATCAAAAGTTGGGATTACACTCTGCTCGTCAATATTGAGTGACCGTTTAACAGGGGAAGGGTCTAATTCGTCAGGGATTCTGATAGGCGTGCCATCAGGTCTGTTCGGGTCTTCCATCATGGCAATAATGGTTTTGATCTTTGATAATCTGAAACCTAAAGCTGTTACCCAACGATCTGCACCGAAAACTTTATCTCCAGCTTTAGCGACAGCATCCTCTAGCTGCTCCTCGTAAAGCTTCTCAAGGTTTTTAAGCTCTTCTAGGGTATTAGGTAACCCTTTTAAGCATTCATGCTCACTACAGACTGCACAATCGCCATTTTTAACACATGGACTTTCCGCATAGTTGTGAACGCAGTAGCCTAACCCTGTAAACTGAGCAACACCTGACCTATTAATTCCAAGTGACTTAAGAGAAACTGGTAAACCTAAATCATGTAAAACGATTGCAGGGGGAGGAGACTCTGATGTGTATGATGATAAAAACTTATTAGCTTGAGCAACCGTCATGACACCTTCACCATTTGCAACATGGCCTATGCGCTTGGTTAACCGCGACTTCTGCTCTTGCGTTCTTCCATCGTAAGCTTTGTTTTGTTCAATATCAGCTCGACCTGACCACTTGGCAATCAACCAATCTTCTTCACCAGCCAGCTTCAACTTAGTATTCAACCAATGCCGGGGTTGGTGTGTATTCAATTGTAACCTAGTACCATCTTCGTCTGTGATTGCCAATTCATCAAAGATTGACTCGATAGTTTCTTTTCCTGAAGGGCGATCTGAACCCATAGCATCACTCACAGCTCCATGACCGACCATTACCCAAGAAAACGGCTTAACATCAAACTCTTTGTGAAACTCATTCTCGCGAACTAAGGTAATGCAATCCCAAAGCTTCACATCACCATAATTGGGAAAGTCTTTTGTTTTATATTTTTGATCAACAACAGAGCGTAGATCTCTATAACTAGGGAATTTGATACTAATCCCTGTAGGGTTATGAGTGTGTTTGGTCAGTATTTCGTTGTCCTGCGAAACTTTACACCCATTCAATAAATCCTTTTTCCAGTCTGACACATGATTGATTTGGTTTATTAAGTTACGTAACCATTTTATTGAACCATTATGTGTCCAACTCATCTGTGTTCCGTTTGAATCCAGACCAGTTTTAAAGCACATTGCTTTTGCAAATTGATTATATGTTAACGGTTTGTCTTGCGGGAAATCAGTAAGTGTAATGCACTCTTCATGCGTCATAAAAATGTTGGGATTTTCAAAAGCAAATTTCGCCGCAGCTCTAGCGGGAGCAGAAATATCAATGAGTCTGTCAAATGCCTGCTGTACGACATCCTCTAGTAGTTTAGGAACCCACTTTTTAACAGGGTCTCCTCCTTTTGCGGGATGCCACATTAGATATAAACGTCCCTTTTCACTTCTTTGTAGTGAGTTTATTGTTAAACCATTAAGTTCTGTATTTCTGCTCGGCTGGCACATCAACATTACACATAGACTGGAGAAGTATTTTTGACGAGGTGTTTTAGCTTTATGAAAGGCATCCGCCACTTGAAGCATTTGATAGTCAGAAGGACATTTCTCCACTTCTTCTTTACGACTGTCTTCATCAAGTTTGATTCTGGAATCGGATGGACGAGGGAAAGGATTTGACCAGTCTTGTAGATCTAGTTTGAATCGCTTGTCCCTAATGAACTTCAATACTCTTTCAAATGACAGACCAATATTGCGCTTTCCTCCAGCACCTAATTTACTGTTCTTAATCTGTTCCTCAACACGATTAATAACTGTGTTATTGAGGTGCATAATATCAACATCAGATCTGTCATTTTGAGCCGCGTTTTCTTCTAGCGCATTATAGATCCACACTAAAGATGAAACCCAAGCGGTTGAGTCTTTATGATTTAGTGACTGCTCATAACGCACATAGGCTTTTGCAAAATCAGCAAATGGTTGTTTGAATGGTATATATTTGGAATGGTTTACACTGTTTCCAAATACGATGGTTAATTTCTTTCCTCTTGCTGTACCCCAAGACCACTTATCACATTCCCATCCCTTTTGAATTCCGCTAGAGCTTTCAAAGTCAAGATCCTCAAAAAGCGTTAAATCGTTTTTTGCGAATGCTATGAACTCCGCGTAATTTTTCTGGAAATCAAGTTTATGCTTCGGTGTAAATACCAATACATCAGACATTTAACGCTCCTTCTTTTTCCAGCTCTTGCTTTCTAACATGACACTTTTGAATAACGACTTTGATTGCATCAATACTGCGATTATGACCTTGCAATACAAACTCACTTGCACCCATCTTACGCTTGCGATCACGCTCAGTAATGACACTTTTAAGAACTTCTGTATGAGGTGCATTTAACCAAGGTTGGAATTTATTGCAGGTGTAACAATGAATTGTGCCATTAGCACAAAAGCCAAACTTGCCACAATTTCCGACAGGATTGCCATCATTGTTATTAATTCGGCTACGAGGATCATTGGCTCGAATTGCGTCTTTTTCGCTATCTATTAAAGTACCTGAAAATGCCTGCGCCAATGGCGTAAGGTCCGCTGCAAGCGCTTCATCAATTCTGTCAGCCATTTCTTCGTTGAACTCTGTGTAAACTTTGACTTGCTGGGTATCTGACTGGCCTAGTTCTTCGGCTATTGCATAGTCACTTGCACCTAGCATTGCCATATTGGTCGCATGGGTATAGCGGAATCTCCTTGGATTGATATGCAGGTCACCAAACCCATCATCGAGTTTAATCCGTGTTGTTTTTAGTGGGCACAACCGAGACAAACGCCTGATCATTTCACCAACAGAAGGGTTTGCTCCTTTTGTCCGTAAACACAATAAGTCGGGCGTTTTTTGTTGTAGCTGTTCAAATTCATCAAAACTAGCGAGTTTAGCCATTTCTCGTGTATTGAGGAAAATAGGAATTTGGTTCTTTTGTCTAGATGTCAATTTAATATCGAATTGTGTTTCAACAGCATTGATGGATTGATTTGCCTGTGTTTTTAGCACTAGCATTAAATCTTCACCAGAATCCTTCTTGATTTGAAAAGAGCCTCTAAAATGCTCATCACGTTTTTTGGCATTGGGAAGCTGCAAATCAAAATGTTCAACACCTTCTTCAACCCTTGTTATTAAATCTCCAAAGTAGAGATACGTGAGTTGCACAGGACGAGCACCCGTTTGTTGTAGTGCCATGATAAAGGCGTAATCAGTCAACGAGATCAGCCTTTCAGTAAAGGCATCAACGTACCAGTTTATAAATGCTGTTTGTTCTTCAAATGAATAGGCACCGCTGAAAGGGCAACCTAAAGCTACGGCTTTTCCTTTTTCATTGCCAGACAGTTTAAGTGAGTTAAGCAACTCAACCGTTTTTTTATCAACTCCTTTGATTTCCTTGTCGTGCCAGTCTAATAAGAATGCACGAATGTAACCCAGCTTATACTCTGTGCTTTTGGTTAGTGTTGCCTTGTAATTTATTACATGTTTTTCATTTATTTTGCCCGTAACGCCAACAGCGAAGAACCACCGACAATATCGAAACAGATTATCTGTATAAGAAGATGAAAATTCACATGCATAATCAGCTAATGCTAACCGAAAATTACTTTCGAACTTAGGATCTAAATTTAGCGAAGCGAGCAACTCAAAATTCAACGACTTATTTGCATCTAATTGCCAAAGATCGTCATACACATCAAATTCATAGTTAGCTTTACTGTATCGCTTATCCGACTTTGTTCTAGCGCTTTTTGAGCCGTGTAATTTTTTTGCTTTAGCTACCATGATAGCCCCCGTCTGTTTTGTGCTTCATCCGCGATTGCATTCTTTGGCGTATCCTTTGCGCCTGTTTTCTTGCAGTTCGCTTGAGATAAATCTCACCTGATTTAAGAGATGAATGTCCATTTAATTCGGCTCTTATCTCCAGCTCTCGCTGCTTTGTAATCTTATTTTCGTCTGCATATTGCTTTGCAGCTTGATGCAGCCCCGCCTGTTCCAATCGTTTTACTTCTTGCCTGACAGCCCTTCTTTCCTCATCAATCTGATCTGACAGTTGATCATTAAAATAATGTCTATAAGAATGAGGTGTAATAGCCCAGAAACGCTCAGGGTTCACACCTTTAATGCTTTTAAATATATCGTTAATTGTTTGTTGAATGAGCGGTTGTCCAGACTGGTAATGTCCCTCCTTATCTTTGTGAGAAACAAAAATAAATGGGTGTGTTTTCGCTACTTTTGTATCAGCACGATGAATCTTGATATAAGTGTTTAGTAAGTCTCTAAGCTCTTTTGTAATAGAAACCGCTCTGCCGAGGGTCTTTGCTGTTGGCTCTTTTACCCTAGGATCATCCTTACTGTCATGTCTTCTAACAACTGACAATGTTGGATTGTCAATATCTGTTCCAATATCGCTAATTCGAAGCGCTAATAACTCAGCACATCTAAATCCTGTTTCATACAAAACTTGAACAATGAGATAGTTTCTAAACTTGATAACTGGGTTTTTAAACGGGTTGTAATGTGAATCAGGCTTAGCTACCTCAACAAAGTCATCAAATACATCATCTGGAATACCAGACTTATCTAAGGAAACTTTCTTCGATTTTCCTTTTGGCTTACCACTCTTAAGTCGAGTTTTCATCTTATCCAGCGCCTCAAAAAGCTCTGCGGCTGCTGGCTTATACTTGACTCTTTCTTGCCCTATAAAGTGAAGAAACTCTGCAATGTGAGCTATACGGGATATATATTGAGATTTACCAATAGTCGGTTTGTCTTGTGATTTTGATAAATAAAACTTTCCCATATCGACCACGTTACTTGCTGGTTTATCTTTAACCACTTTAGCCTGATATGAGCAGTGCTCTTTAAGTTTATTAATATCATCAAGGTTAGGTACTTTACCGTTATATATTTCCTCAAGCAGATCCCTACCGTTAATCTCCTCCCAGCGTTTCAAATGTTTAATGTCTTTCAGGTATTGCTCAATTGATGTTGCAGCTTTAGTCATTCGCAGTTTTTGCGTAACAAAATGAGTGACCCAAAAATCGGGAACGCCATCTTCTCCTAATAAAAAGGCGTAGCGCTCTCCACTTTTAAATTTCTTTACAGCAACTTTCATGAACACCCACTAATAAACATTTGCATTTGTTATAAAGTAATATAGTGAACATTTTCAACTTTTCAACATTAATTTTCTAATAAAACTAAAAAAGCCGCTAAAAAGCGGCTTTTAAGATTATTTTTCAACATTTGATGTTTTGTCTTTGTCTAGAAAGGGATATCGTCATCAAAATCGATAGGTGGTTCCATTGGATTTGATGCGCCGCCTTGCGGAGCACTTTGTGGCTTAGGTGCAAAACCACCTTGCGCTTGTCCACCACCTTGTGGAGCATAGCCGCCGCCACCTTGGTATTGATTACTTTGCTGTGGTGCTGCAGCTGGTTGCTGACGAGCTGCTGGCGCTTGTTGTGGCGCTGGTGCATACCCGCCGCTTTGCTGTGCTGCACTTTGCTGCTGAGCATACCCACCACCTTGTTGTGGTGCGCTCTGTTGTTGGCCGTAACCACCTTGAGATTGACCACCGTGGCTTTGCTGTTGGCCACCTTGGTAACCGCCACTTTGTTGGTCGCCACCACGGGCACCTAACATTTGCATTTGACCAGTGAAACCATCCACTACGATTTCAGTGGTGAATTTCTCTTGGCCTTGTTGGTCAGTCCATTTACGGGTTTGAAGTTTGCCTTCAACGTAAATTTGTGAACCTTTACGGCAATATTCACCAACAATTTCAGCTAACTTGCCAAAAAAAACAACACGGTGCCATTCTGTTTTATCAACCATTTGACCGGTGTTTTTGTCTTTATAGCTATCTGACGTAGCTAGAGTAATATTCGCTACACCATTGCCGTTAGGCATATAACGTACTTCTGGATCTTGACCTAAATTACCAACCAAGATTACTTTGTTCACACCGCGTGCCATGGACCTTTCTCCTATAAACGTTATATTAAACCAGCCACTTTGCGGGCTTGGTCTAGGTCAAATTCTTTATCATCAATCTTTAAATAACTGCGATTTTCATCACAGACTACTGTTGCTTCAATTACGCCTGGTAAAGCAACTAAACGAGAAGCAAGGGTTTGCGCTTGCTGCTCGTTACTTAATTCTGTCATTAAGCTTATCATTTTACTGCGTGGCGGGACTTGCATATTCCACGCAAGGATAAGCCATATTACCCCAACAACTGCGGCTGCGGCAAACACTGCTTGCGGTGTTGTTGATTGCGCAACGTAACCGCCTAAAATACCACCTAAAAATGCACCAAAAAATTGTCCTGACGAAAACACTCCCATCGCCGAGCCTTTTTGGCTAGCAGGTGCTAAGCGCGATACTAATGCCGGCATCGTCGCTTCTAAAAAGTTAAAGGCAACAAAATACGCCAGCATACACATCGCCATGCCGATGATTGAGTCAACACCAATTGCCATTGCCAACATACTTAGAGCGAGCACTGCGATAGAGCCAACAAATGCCTGTTTCTCTTTTTCTTTGCGGATCGCAATGATCATCACTGGCGCCATTAATAAAAATGCCAGTAATAAAACGGGAATATATACTTGCCAATGCGCTTGTGCTGCTAAACCTTTGGCAATTAACTGCCCTGGTAAGGCGACAAAAATCGTCGTCAAGGTCAAATGTAATAGCATCACCCCTAAATCTAAACGTGCTAATTGCGGGTGCTTAATGAGTTTTTTAATATCGCTAACGCTTGCTAAGGTATCGCCTTTGGGGGCTTTGCTAACCGCTTTGGGGACCAAAAACAACACAATAAAAATACCCGCAACAGCCAAAATAGCAGTTAACCAGAACACTCCAGCAAGACCCCACGCTGCGGCAACCATTGGACCAAGTAACATAGCAATAGCAAAGCTCATGCCTATGCTCATACCAATCACGGCCATCACTTTTGGTCGTTGCTCATCGCGGCTCAAATCAGAAGCAAAAGCTAATAACGAGCTGGCAATTGCGCCCATCCCTTGTAATGCTCGCCCTAACGTGACCATTTGCATTGAATCAGCCGTGGCAGCAATCACCGAACCGATGGCAAAAACAGTTAAACCGCCAACAATGACTTTTTTACGGCCAATTTTATCCGATAACCAGCCCATGGGAATTTGTAACACAGCTTGTGTTAAACCATAGGCGCCAATCGCAAAACCAATCCATATAGGTGAAAATCCTGATAATTCTTGCCCATAAATCGCCAATACTGGCATCAACATAAATAGGCCAAGCATACGAAATGCAAACACACTCGCTAAGGAAACTGCGGCGCGTTTTTCTCGTGAATTGAGTGAAGAAGCTGTCATGATTCGCGTGTTCTTGCTGTCTATTAAAATTTGAGCAGGGATTCTACCACAAGCTTACAGAGAAATAATCGTCCCAATGCGATGATTTTTCATTGATCAAGGATTAATCTTCGCACGTATTATGAGATACTCAGTAAATCAATTTGGTAATGAAACGAGATAGCATGGAAAACATTGAAGTCCGAGGCGCCCGCACGCACAATTTAAAAGACATCAGCCTAACCATTCCCCGTGATAAATTAATTGTTATCACCGGTCTATCTGGTTCGGGTAAATCGTCTTTAGCATTTGATACCTTATATGCAGAAGGGCAGCGTCGGTATGTAGAATCTTTATCGGCCTATGCCAGACAATTTTTATCTTTAATGGAAAAACCGGATGTTGATCATATTGAAGGGTTGTCGCCGGCAATTTCAATTGAACAAAAATCAACGTCACATAATCCCCGCTCCACCGTTGGCACCATTACCGAAATATATGATTACCTGCGCTTAATGTTTGCCCGTGTCGGTGAACCGCGTTGCCCTACTCACGATTTGCCACTCGCTGCACAAACTGTTAGCCAAATGGTCGACACTGTGCTGGCGTTCCCAGAGGGCAGCAAGCTGATGTTGCTAGCCCCTGTTGTGAAAGAGCGCAAAGGTGAGCACGTTAAGTTGTTAGAGCAACTAGCCAGCCAAGGTTATATTCGCGCCCGTATTGACGGGGAAGTATGCGACCTTTCTGATCCACCGACTTTAGAACTACATAAAAAACACACTATTGAAGTCGTGGTCGATCGTTTTAAAGTGAAAGATGGCTTACAACAGCGTTTAGCCGAATCGTTTGAAACCGCGTTAGAGCTGTCAGCCGGTGTAGCAACTATTGCATCGATGGATGACGCAAACGCCGAAGAGCTGCTGCTCTCCGCCAACTTCGCTTGCCCAACGTGTGGCTACGCCATGACCGAACTTGAACCTCGGTTATTCTCATTTAATAATCCGGCAGGCGCATGCCAAAGTTGTGATGGTTTAGGAGTTCGTCAGTATTTCGACCCAAATCGAGTGATTCAAAACCCAGAGCTTAGTTTATCTGGCGGTGCCATAAAAGGCTGGGATAAACGCAGTTTTTACTATTTCCAGATGCTACAAGCCGTTGCTGAGCACTATAAATTTGATTTAGAAATGCCATTTCAGGAACTATCTAAAGATGCTAAAAAAATCATTTTAGAAGGTTCTGGCGATACAAAAATTGCTTTTAACTACCGCAACGACCGTGGCGACCTGATCACTCGTAACCATGAGTTTGAAGGCGTGTTAAATAACATGAACCGCCGCTATCGTGAGACAGAATCAAATTCCGTGCGCGAAGAGCTGGCTAAATATCAAACCAGCCAAGCTTGCCCAAGTTGTAAAGGGTCGCGCCTACGCCAAGAAGCGCGCAGTGTATTTATCGGTCAGACTAACTTACCTGCTATCACCAGTATGAGTATTGGTGAAGCGATGAGCTTTTTTGAGCAACTAAGCTTAACGGGCCAAAAAGGCCAGATAGCTGAGAAAATCTTAAAAGAAATTCGCGACCGTTTATCGTTTTTGATCAACGTAGGGCTAAATTATCTCTCTTTAGAGCGCAGTGCTGATACTTTATCTGGCGGTGAGGCTCAACGTATTCGCTTAGCCAGCCAAATTGGCGCAGGCTTAGTAGGCGTAATGTATGTACTTGATGAACCATCGATTGGTTTGCATCAACGTGATAATGACCGTTTACTACAAACGCTGATCCATCTACGCGACTTAGGTAATACCGTGATTGTGGTAGAGCACGACGAAGATGCCATACGTGCCGCCGATCATATTATTGATATAGGCCCTGGAGCTGGCGTGCATGGCGGTTATATCATTGCCCAAGGTACTCGTGATGACATTTTAGCTAGCGAAGAGTCAGTAACAGGGCAATTTTTATCTGGCCGACGCAAAATTGAAGTTCCCAAAGAGCGTCATAAAATCAACGATAAGTGGTTAGAGCTGTTTGGCGCTAGCGGTAATAACTTAAAAAATGTCGATTTAAAAATACCTTTTGGTTTAATGACCTGTATTACTGGCGTATCAGGCTCTGGTAAGTCAACGCTTATCAACGATACCTTATTCAAACTTGCTCATACCGAACTAAACGGAGCGACCACCGCCGAAGCCGCACCGTACAAATCAATTAGCGGCCTTGAGCATTTTGATAAAGTCATCGATATTGACCAAAGCCCGATTGGCCGTACCCCACGCTCAAACCCAGCCACATATACCGGTATTTTTACTGGCATTCGTGAACTGTTTGTAGGCACGCAGGAATCTCGCTCTCGTGGTTACAAAGTCGGTCGCTTTAGCTTTAATGTAAAAGGTGGCCGCTGTGAAGCTTGCCAAGGCGATGGCGTGATCAAAGTCGAAATGCACTTTTTACCTGATGTATATGTGCCATGTGATGTCTGTAAAGGGCAACGTTATAACCGTGAAACGTTAGAAGTGCAGTATAAAGGCAAAAACATCCATCAAGTATTAGAAATGACGGTGGAAGACGCACACGACTATTTTGATAAAATACCCGCCATTGCGCGTAAACTAAAAACCTTAATGGATGTGGGCCTGTCTTATATTCGCTTAGGCCAAGCCGCGACAACGCTCTCTGGTGGTGAAGCGCAACGGGTTAAACTCGCCCGCGAGTTATCTAAACGTGATACAGGCAAAACCTTATACATTTTGGATGAACCAACCACAGGCTTGCACTTTGCTGATATTGAACAATTATTAGTAGTGCTGCATCGCCTGCGTGACCACGGTAATACGATTGTGGTTATTGAGCATAATCTTGATGTAATAAAAACAGCCGATTGGATCATTGATCTAGGTCCCGAAGGTGGTGCTGGCGGCGGTGAGATCCTCATTGCAGGTACGCCGGATGAAGTAGCCGAATGTGAGCGTTCACATACTGGCCACTATTTAAAACCCCTATTATCAAAATAGGGTTTTCGCTTTATGTACTAAGGTTGGCCGGTGTTAAGATACATAAAAATTGCCAGATGGCGTGCAAACAAACAGCTGAGGCAACAACAGCAAAATTTGCAACCTCATAAACTGCGCTTTTATGAGCAAGGTAAAGCTATTTGGTTTAATCTTAACACCGCGCAAAAGCTCTACTTATTGGCGTTAATCTGCCTAATCATCTTTCAAAGTGGTTGGCTATGCGCCAGTATCACTATCGTAGCGCTTACTATTGAGTTTTGGCCAAAGTTCAATAAGCTCTGGCATTCACTTGCTGGCAAAGCACTTATACTTATTTTCTATGCCAGTATCGCCAACTTTGTACTGGCCAATGCCAGTGGTATTGTGAATAATGTAACTCATGTTTCAGCAACACATTTTAATTACACCCACAATTTTGCCACGCTACTTTATTTACCACCCTGGGCGTTGGGCATCTCTCTATCGACATTACTATTATTACAATTGATATTGCCGTTCTATATTTTTATGCTCTTAATCATCAAACCGTTTGGTTCACAGCGGGTAAAGTTTATTAGCCAAAGCTATTCACCTTTACTTACAGCTTCTATACGGTTTTTTTTATCAACGATTGTAATAATCAATCTAATGTCTTTTGTTGATGACAAAGATACCGGTGCCGTTTTTGATGACATAGTAAGCAACTTCGTCAGCAGCAAGCAGCTCTCAAGTCGAGCACTAACAAAGCAACAAGAAGTTGAAGTTGTAGAAGAGCTCAGCCAAAAAATACATGGGCAACTACCAAGTGAAAATATTACCCAAACACCTTCCACACTGCCAGTAACTCCAACGGAAGAAGATGAAACCACTCAATCCGTACGATTATTCTTTAACACCAAAGGTTACTTTGAACGCAGCAAACGGTTAATTGCTATGTTTGCTTACACCTACGAAGCAGACCAATACTCCCGTTGCAAAAAATCTGACGACAGTAAATCGATTGAGATTAACGACTACGAAATTGTTGAAATTGCACCAGATAACAGCAAACCTTACGGTTACAGCTTTACGGTAAAAGCATGCCAATCGCCGGGCATTAAAGCGCCATAGCGGGCTACGGGCTACGGGCTACGGGCTACGGAAAATACTAAAGTCAGTTAATTAAAGTCAAACCTGTTTTTTAATTTGGCAATTACTTTGAGTTAATAGGTGGAAGCTGAGCTTTATATAATAAGCATGTTTATATCCCGCGAGCTAAATAGCTTGTTATCTGATGCTTTTAAGTTCAATCCCTGCAATACGAGTTATCAATTCATCGAGAAAGGACAAGTCCACTATTTCGCCGTTACTAAATAGTCGGTAATCCGACTCCAAACCTGCCAACAATTCTCTTGCCTCAGCAACACCTTTAAAAAACTCGCTACTGCGTAAAATACACACCAAGAGATCATCTTGCAGCGCAATGCGCTGCTTTATTTCATGTAGACCTTGTCCTAAATAAGACTTGAGCGTCTTTAAATCAGAAGAAGATATACGTCCATTTTCGAACTTTAACGTAATTTTGAAGTATTCCATGAACTTAATCTCATAACGATTGCACTTAACACTTGAATTTAAATAAGATTAAAGCTGCTGCTTCGAGCCTAAATTTGTATATAACAGCAACAAAAAAGCCAGATATTCCGTTGTAGTTGGAACCATCTGGCTTTATATGATTAGTTATTAGCAAGCGTTACGGACGTGGAATAAATCCTAACGCGTTGTAAACAGACTTTAAGGTTATCTCTGCACGTGCGCTGGCTTTTTCAGCACCGGTTTTCATGATGTTGTTGAGCAATGCTTGATCTTCACGTATCTCTTTAAAGCGCGCTTGGATTGGCTCGATCATGCTCACTACTGCGTCAGCGGTGTCTTTTTTCAGATGGCCATACATTTTATCTTCGTATTCAGGCACTAACTCTTCAATTGAGCGCTTAGTTGCAACAGACATAAGTGTTAGTAAGTTTGATACGCCTGGTTTTTCAGTGCGATCAAAATAAATACGCGCTTGCTCGTCTGAATCGGTTACTGCTTTTTTAAGCTTTTTCTCGATCTTTTTTGGTTCGTCTAACATCATGATAAAACCATTTGGGTTTTCATCTGATTTAGACATTTTTTTCAGTGGATCTTGCAGGCTCATTACGCGCGCACCAAACTCTGGAATGTAAGGTTCTGGGATCGTGAAAACTTCACCATATAAGTTATTAAAGCGCGTTGCGATATCGCGTGTTAGTTCAAGGTGCTGCTTTTGATCATCACCTACTGGTACTTGCGCCGCTTGATAAAGTAAAATATCAGCTGCTTGTAATACCGGATAAGCAAACAAACCAACGTTTACGTTGCTGGTGTTCTTTGCTGACTTATCTTTAAACTGGGTCATGCGGTTAAGCTCCCCCATTTGCGCATAACAGTTTAGTACCCAACCTAGCTGTGCATGTTCAGGCACTTGCGACTGCACAAATAAAGCAGCTTTATCTGGATCAATACCACATGCAACATACAAAGCTATACCATCTAATACACGGGTTTTTAAAAGCTCTGGATCTTGGCGTAACGTAATCGCGTGCAAATCAGCTAACATAAAGTGACTATCATACTCTTCCTGTAGCTTTACCCACTGGTTAATAGCGCCAACATAGTTGCCTATTGTCATTCCACCGGTTGGCTGCATGCCACTTAACACTACTGGTTTACTCATGATGTTCCTTTATATTACAAAAATAAAAAATGCTAAAATTAAAAAATCGCTTAACGCTGGGTAAGAACAGGTATTATATCTAAGAAATTCTCACAGAGGTACTGTGGATTCAAATCAGCAAGATTTTCACCTTGGTTATAACCATAATTAACGGCAAGTACGTCTATATGTGCCGCTTGCGCCGCTAAGATATCACTTTTTGAGTCACCAATCATAATTGCTTGACTCACTGGTACATTTAATTGCTGACAAGCAAATAAAAGAGGCTCTGGTGAAGGCTTTTTGGCCATGTCATCACCACACACTATCACCTCAAAATGACTTCTTAAAGCGAGCTTATCAAGTAGCTTTTCAGTAAAGCAGCGGGCTTTGTTAGTGATCAACGCTTTTGGTATACCACGTAACGCCGCAAGGCCTGTTTCTACGTGTTGATAAAGCACACTGTATTCACCTACTTGTTGCTCATAATGATCATAAAAAAGCGCAATTGCTTTATCTGCTAATGCTGGATCTAGGTGTTCACTGACTTTCATGTCGCCACTGAGGCCTCGCTTAACCAGCATTTCAATGCCGTTACCAACCCAGCTTTGTACCAACCCCTGACTTACAATTGGAAAAGCTAAATCAGATAAAGTCAGATTCATCGCTATATATAAATCATAAACACTATCAACTAAAGTACCATCAAGATCAAATAAAGCGGCTTCATACTTCATTATTTTACACCCTCTAACTGGGCACGCATTTGCTCAATTACTTGTTGGTAATCTGGCTGATTAAAAATAGCAGAGCCGGCAACAAACATGTCAGCACCGGCTTGAGCCGCCGCCGCAATATTATCGACTTTAATACCACCATCTACTTCTAAACGAATAGCACGACCTGAATCATCAATTATTTTCCGTGCTTGGCGTAGTTTTTCCAAAGTATGAGGAATAAAACTTTGACCGCCAAAACCTGGATTAACCGACATTAATAAAATCACATCAAGCTTATCAATCACATGTTCTAAATAGCTTAAACTCGTCGCAGGGTTAAAGACTAAACCAGCTTGGCAACCATGATCTTTGATCAGCTGCAAAGTGCGATCAATATGTTCACTCGCTTCAGGATGAAAAGTAATGATTGAAGCACCAGCATCAGCAAATTGCGGTATTAAACTATCGACCGGTTTAACCATTAAATGCACATCAATAGGCGCAGTAATACCATAATCACGCAGCGCTTTGCACACCATAGGCCCAATTGTTAAGTTTGGCACATAGTGATTATCCATCACATCAAAATGAACTACATCTGCACCAGAAGCTAAAACACGCTCAACATCTTCGCCCAAACGGGCAAAATCAGCAGATAAAATAGACGGGGCGATAAGGTACTTTTGTAGTGTTTCTAACATAAACAATCCTTAGTGATATTAAAAATGCGCAAAATAGCAGGGCCATTAATTGCCATAATGTAACCTAAATCAAGCTATTCCCCAAGAATCCCAGTTAATTAAAGCTTTAACTCTATTTGAAGTTTTGCAACGGTTATATTTTAAACAGCCAAATATAAACATTATTTTTACCTTAACCTTTTAATTTTATTAATTTTTTATATTTGTTAAGGATAAATTAAGTTTGTTATTTGAGCATTTTTTATGTATGCTCTAGTGAGTAACACTATTATGGACTTAGTAAAATGCGTGCTTTTAAAATCGGGATCTTAACTGCGGCTGCTATAACTATCGGTACACTAAGCTACTTTTCAAAAAGTGATAATACACTTATCGCAGCTAACGATTGCGAATGTAGCTCAGGCCATTTAAAAATTAATAATGCAGTGCAATGTATGAAGGTCGAACAAGAATCAAGTTGGATGTCATGGATCACTGGTGATAGTCGCAGTGCACAATTTCATTATTTAGATTTACTTGAATTATTAACCAGCTCAGACGAACCACAAAAAGCGCGTTCACTTAGCCCTAGGTTTTAATAAAATGCGGCAACTGATCAGCGCTATACAAAGTGTTGTTGCGGCATTTTTTGGCGTGCAATCTGAACACAAGCGTCACGCTGACTTTAAACAACACTCGCCTACCAGTATTATTATCATCGCTATTATTTTATTTATATCTTTTGTAACCGCTATCTATGGCGTGGTGACTTGGGTGCTAAGTACATAGCCATCAACTCATTGACTTTATTGCGCGAACCACCTTTTGGGCTAATCGTCCGCTTAACTTGAATTTCAGCTAACGTTGCTTGGCTATATATTTTACGTGTCCATACAGTGTCATGATTGGAGATCAATACCGGTGTTTTGTTTTCAAATGCCGCTTGCTCAGCTAAATTAGCTAGATTCGCCTGATCATCTAAATTAAAGCCACCCTTAGCATAAGAGGTAAACGACGCCGTTTTACTCAAAGGCACATAAGGTGGATCGCAATAGATCACTGCGTTATCGGGTACTAATTTAAATACATCGTCATAACCTAAACAAGTAAACGTGGCTTGTTGCGCTTTTTCGGCAAAAAAGTACATTTCTTTTTCAGGAAAATACGGACGTTTATACTTACCGAACGGAACATTAAAAATTCCTTTCAGGTTATAGCGGCATAAACCGTTGTAGCCGTGGCGATTCATATATAAAAATAAAATCGCTCGCTCGTAGATGTCATTACTTTGATTAAACTGTACGCGATAATCATAATATGCGTCAGGCTGGTTGTTTAAATCAACAAACAGCTTTTTAGCATCGCTGATGAATTCATCTGGAGAATTTTTTAATTCGTTATACAAGTTAATGAGATCAGCATTAATATCATTAAGAATATAATCTTTAAAATCTGTGTTTAAAAATACCGAGCCAGCACCTACAAACGGTTCAACTAAGGTATCAGCGTGTTTGCTCGCTTCATTTAAGCGCGCGCTAATATCTTCAACTAAGCTGTATTTTCCGCCAGCCCATTTAAGGAAGGCTCTGGTCTTTTTCTGCATCGGCTCTTTACTTCAAACTGGTGTGCCGCGATTTTACACTAAACAGTGTAAATTTACTGATCTAGTAACGCGATTTCTTGTTTTATTTTACTGATTTTTTTATAAAACGGCTGATTTTTACGCACCGCTTCAGGTAGGCTTGCTAGCACTTCGCGAGCCGCATTTAAGTTATCAAAGCTGCCATAGGTTACCACCCACCACATTTTATCGTTGCGGCGTGTTTGATAGACTTTACCAAGTACTTGCAGCGACTGTTTAGCAACAAACTGCTCTGCGATTGTTTGCTGAGTTACCGCTAGTAACTGGATCACGACCTTACTATCCGGCTGTTGTAGATACCAAGCATTATCTGCTGGCATAATTTGCTGCACTTGAGGAACAGGCTCTACCACAGTGGGTTCTTCAGCTAAGCTAGTCGTGATATCAACAGGCTCTGCAACTGGCGCTAAACTATCTAGTATTGCCGCAACATTATTTTCCTGAGTAGGATTATCAATAAGCGGATTGTCTTGCTCTGGTTGATCTTGTTGAGCAGCTGATTGAGCATCTGCAGCTTCTACTTGTGAGGAATCTATTGTCACCGCAGGTTCTGTTACAGCTTGCTTTAAAGTATCGACCGCGATTGCCGTCGCCACTGGAGTTTCTGGTTGTGGCTGATAAAAATCCTGCCACCAACGGGTCATATCAGATTTATATAAAAAGCCAATGATGAGTAACATAATAATCACTAGCAGCGTTATTAAATGTACTCGCCAAGATACTTTATCAGTGACTACAACCTTAGCTGTATGCTGTGTTGGTTGCCACGCTAACAATAAACTCGGATTACCGTGTGCTTCGCGCAAAAAGGTTTGAAATACCGGGTCTTCATCATAAGGTAAATCATTAAAATAGCACTTCATCAACTGTTTACTTTCTGCTATTGAAAGTGCTTCAAGATGAATTTCAACAGCGCTTTTAAATTGCCCCACTGATTGCGATGCCAGTAAGACATATAAAGTAGTAGGACTATGCTTGGCAAGCGTTGTTAACTCTTCGACCATTTCTTCAGATAAATGCCGTCCACCATCTAACACCCATAAACATGGACCACAGTTTTGCTGTTTAGCTAGTTGGTAAAAATTTTCTGACAGGCTTAGGTTTTGATCAATTAACGGCGAGCGGAAGCTTTGTTCCAGTAACTCACTCATCAATTGCATATCACTCATACGCGCACTAAGCTGCACAAATGACTTATTAAAATCACTGTATTTATCAGTAATGAAGGTTTCGAGAAGATAACTTTTACCAAGTCCAGAAGGACCCAGTAAGACAATTAAATTTTGCCCATATTCAAACTGTAGGGCAATCCGATCAACCAAAGCCGCACGGCTAGGTAAGATTTGCGATTGCATTAGCGCCCTATTAAATTTCGGACCTGTTGATCTGATACATCATCAACCAACGCGCATTGACCAAACGCAGTAGGAAGAATAAAACGGATCGTGCCTTTTTTATTCTTTTTATCTTTACGCATATGATGAAGGAAATGTTCAGCAGTCATCACATCAGGGATCTCACTAGGCAAATTATATTGTGCTATTAAGGTAACGATCCTTGCAACTTCTTGTGCACTTAAATCACCACGAGTATGAGCTAGCTGTGCAGCTAATACCATGCCAGTGGCAACAGCTTCACCATGTAGCCATTGGCCGTATCCCATTTGCGCTTCGATAGCATGTGCAAAGGTATGGCCTAAATTAAGTAACGCTCGTAGTCCTGCTTCTTTTTCATCCTGAGCGACAATCAGTGCTTTAATTTCACAACAACGAAAAATCACATGCTGAATGGTTTCTTCATCCAAAGCCTGTAATTGCGCGGTGTTGTTTTCTAGAAAAGTAAATAATTCTGTATCGTAAATTAAGCCATATTTAATAACTTCAGCCATACCGGCTGCAAATTCACGAGCAGGAAGTGTATGCAATGATTGAGTATCAATAAACACGGCTTGCGGCTGATAAAAAGCCCCAATCATGTTTTTACCCAAAGGATGGTTAACCGCCGTTTTACCGCCAACTGATGAATCAACTTGCGATAATAAGGTAGTGGGTACTTGAATAAACGGTACCCCGCGTTGATAGCAGGCCGCAACAAAACCAGTCAGATCACCGACCACACCACCACCAAGGGCGATTAAGCAAGTATCTCTGCCGCAATTGTTTTCAAGCAAAAATGCCGAGATTTTCTCAAACCATTCCAGTGATTTATATTGCTCACCATCAGGAATAATAAAACTTAGCGGATTTAAATCAGCTAATAACGCCATTGCATCGCTTAAGTACAAAGGTGCAATGGTGTCATTAGTGATAATGATAGGTCGACAATCACCAATATGATGATGCAGCCTGTCAGTCTGTTGAAGAGCAGATTGACCAATATAAATAGGATAACTTCGCTCGTCTAAATTAACTGTTAATTCAAGCATCGCTAGTATCCTTTCTTATTGGTATTTAAAAATCTAATTTCTCGATGATTTGATTAGCGACAACTTTAGCGCTTTGCTCATCAGTGCGTACAACAAAATCAGCTACTTCTTTATACAACGGTTCGCGTTCTTCAGCTAAGCGCTCTAATACATCACGAGGTGCTTCTTCTGTTTGCAGTAATGGGCGACGCTTGTCGCGCTGCGTGCGTGCAACTTGCTTTTCGATAGGTGTCTCTAGGTATACAACAATACCACGAGCCGAAAGCTTGTTTCGTACTTCTTTACTCATCACAGAACCACCACCAGTTGCAAGTACAATACCTTGCATTTCTGTTAGATCGCCAATGACAGATTCTTCACGAAGTCGAAAGCCTTCTTCACCTTCAAGATCGAACACCCAGGCAATATCTGCACCGGTACGGCGTTCGATTTCTTGATCAGAATCGACAAATTCAAGGTGCAATTGATCTGCAATGTGACGACCAATTGTGCTTTTGCCAGCCCCCATAGGGCCAACTAGAAATATATTACGTTTTTCAGCCATATCTTTTAGTACAAACGAACTCTAAAATTTGAAATAAAACCCCGCCTAACGACCTGGCCCCAAAATTAAGGAGGGGATTATCTCAGTAATTGATTGGGTATTTCAAGTCAATTAGAACAAAAAGCCAATTAACGAGCAATTAAAGTCAATAATTGCCCATTGTGTAAGAATAAATCAGTGTAAATTACTCTATTTGGATTTTCGGAGTAACGAAAATCAGCAATTCTTTCTTTTCATTGAACTCACTAGTGCTTCTAAACAGCACTCCTAGGTAAGGAATATCACCTAATAATGGTACTTTTTTAACTGAGTTAATGATTTGCTGCTGGAATATACCACCAAGTACCACGGTTTGACCATTCTCAACCAGTACTTGGGTTTGAATTTCTTGGGTATCAATTGCAACTGCAGGACCAGTTCCAGTTTGTACCGTATCACCTCGGGTATCTTGGGTAATGATTAAATCCAAGATAACTTTATTATCTGGGGTGATGTGTGGTGTTACCTCAAGACTCAATACTGCCTTTTTAAAGCTAACAGTTGTAGCACCACTTGAAGCAGATTCAACATACGGTATTTCGGTACCTTGTTCAATACGTGCTTTTTTCTGGTTGGCAGTCGTAATGCGCGGACTTGCGATAATTTCACCACGGTTTTCTTCTTCAAGCGCGGTTAGCTCTAAATCAAGTAACGTGCCATTTGCTAATTTAGCAACGTGCATACCAATACTGCCAGCGGCACCTGTGATAGGCAAGTTTACATTAAGGCGATCAGAAATACTTGGAATGGTGCCGTTAGAAATCGTATTAGCACCTTCTAAGGTACCTGAAATACCATCAGTGCCTTGTTGATCACTAAACCCCCAACGTACTCCTAAGTCTTCTTTTACGTTATCACGTACAGTAACCATACGTGCCTCAATAATAACTTGTCTAACCGCTATATCCAAAGTTTCGACCATACGGCGAACACTTGCAATGCTTTTAACGGTGTCTTTAATTAACAAGGTATTGGTACGTTTATCAACGGATACACTGCCGCGAGCACTAATAATGCTGTTAGTGTCGGTTTTCAGTAAATCAGCAAACTCTTCCGCTTTAGCATAATTCAAACGAATATATTCACTATAAAGCGGCTCTAAGTCTTCAACTTGTTGTTTGGCTTTTAGATCTTTCGCTTCGCGGGCGGCAAGCTCTTCAGATGGTGCCACCATTAATATAGAGCCATCCATACGCTTATCTAAACCTTTAACGCGTAATACCACGTCAAGAGCTTGATCCCAAGGCACACCATCTAAACGCAGAGTTATGTTGCCACTGACTGAGTCACTGGTTACTAGGTTGAAATCATTATAGCCGGCAATAATTTGCAATACGGCACGCACAGAGATGTCTTGAAAGTTTAGGGTCATTGGGCGACCTTGGTATTCTTTACCACCTTCTAAATATGAACGTTGCGATTCATCTTTTTCAACTGTAAGTGTAAGAATATTTTCAATTTGTTGATAAGTGAATTTAAACGCGGCATTAGGGGTTATCACTACCCTACTCATATTATTTTCTTTAAATGTCTCAATTGAGCTCACTACAGTGCCAAAATCTAGCACATCTAGCTCATATAATAAGTCATCTAAAATATCGGTATGATGAAACTCAGCAATAATTTTACCGCCACTTTCATGCACATCAATCGCAGCTTGAGTATCTTGTAAAAAGACTAAGACTCGCGCTTCACCTTTTTCACCGCGACGAAAATCAATAGACTGGATTGAGTTGATGTAATTGCCAGTCACTTCTTTAGCGGTATTAGCATCTTGTTGTGACGTGATCGGATTATCTGAGACGTGTAATGAAACAAGGTTATTGTTCACCGTTGTTTGGTAAATTTTTAAACGCTCTAAATGAACAGTGACAATCAAGTTACCATCAACAGCTACACTATTAACTTTTTCAATACCTGCTTGGTTGATTTGTACTTCACTTAAACCTTGTTCAACACTAGCTGCATTAAAGCGCATTTCAATACGAGCCGGGTTATTAAATACCTGAACTTTTGGCTCTTCAGTCAGCTCTTCATCAAATACCAGCTGTAACTGTGTTTCTCCAGCTATTAGCGGGCTATAACGAACATCATACAATAGCGGCGTAGCCATTGCTGATTGCGTGATAAAAAGGGCAATAACAACAAACAAAGCCTGCTGAATGCGATTACTCCAAGATACTCCCTTATGCATTTTAATTTTACCTTTTTTATTTTTAACTAGTGCCATTGGATCCCGCCTCTAACATTTCCAGCTTCGTCAGGCGCTCTTTCCAACAACCAGACCCGTCGGGTATTAATTCTAACAATTCTATATAATCACTTTTAACATCTTGTACAACACCATGATACAAACCAATATGATTACCGATAGTAACTCGGTGTAAAGTATCATCTGCAGCTTTAATTAATGCCCATGTTTGGCCACCAGAACCCAGCGTGCCTTTCATTGCTAGGTTATCCAACGGATATTTCTCTAATACTTCACGCGTACGATCAGGATCAGGGTGTAAGCAGTTTTTAACTTGGATCATGTTATTTTGAATAATTTCTGGTTGCGGCGCAACAAAAGGACTACGTAGTTGCTGTGCATTGTATTCAAAGTGCTCAAATTGGGTCAGTTTTGGAATAGCCTCTACCTTAGGTGTAGTGCTGGCTTTTACCTGATCAATAAATTCTTTTTGCTCAGAAGTATCATCGTTACATGCGCTCACCAAAATACCGCTGAGTAAAACAAAGGCTAGTTTTTTCATTTTTTAGCCCCTACTTTCTTCACGCCGCCTTCATAGCGGTAAGTTTTGGCAACCACGCTAAATGTCAGTTTGCCTGAGTCTGAACTATTAATTGAAAAGTCATGCAAACTTACTATACGAGGAAGTTGCGCCACTTTACCAACAAAATCACCAAACTCATGGTAGCTACCTATTACTTCAATTTTAATCGGTAACTCAGTATAAAATTCTTTTTCCACTTCTGGTAACCAGCCAATTTTAAGAAAGGTTAAGCCACTGGTCGTGCCCACATAAGATAAATCATCAAGTAAGCCTGGTGTTTCGTTTGAAGTCGGTAAGCGCTTTAGTAGTAAAGAAAACTTTTCTTCCATTTCAACCATTTGTTGACGGTAAATTTCTAGATTACTGGCCACAGCATATTTCACTCGATAGGTACTGCGTAACTCAACTTCTTTACTAACTGCATTGTGGTAGCTATCTATTTCATCTGAAACCAATAAGCTGTAACTAAAAAACAGCACCAAGGCAGCTACAAAAGTACAGCAAATAACCTTGACAACTATTGGCCAATCGCCGATATTTTCAAGCTCAATTTCGTTCCATTCAATCTCTGTTAACGCTTTGATATCAAGGTTCATTATTTAACCTCTCCAATCTTATCAAAGGGTTTTACATAAAATTCCATATTAAAATCACTCAATAAACGAGACGATTTCTCCCCTGCAATAATGCCTTGCATTGTCGGCTTTTCGAGCAGATAGGAGTTTTGTACTTGGCGCAACATGTTTGACAAATAATTATTTGATTCGCTACGCCCAACCACATGAATTGCACTACCACGGCGCTCTAACTTAGTTAGATAAACACCCGTTGGTACAATTTTGGCAACTTCATCCATAATTTGTGTGCCTAAATTACGACTACTTTGCAGCTCTTCAATTAAGCGCATACGTTGCTGTAAGTTTTCTTTCTTTTTATCTAACTCACGAATTTCACTAATACGCCGATCTAATTGCCCTATTTCAGTTGAAAGGTAATTATTTTTAATATTTTGACCGTCTCGTAAACCACCGTAATAGCTACTCAATAAATACATACTGATAAAACTGCCAAGCACCACGAAAAATAAAATAGTGACAAATTTATTCTGCGATTGTTTTCGCTGCTGTTCGCGCCACGGCAGTAGATTTATATGTGGCATGATGAAAAACTCCTTAATGCCAAACCTGTCGCTATTGCAAATTGAGTACGATGACGCTGTAACACATTGCGATCGACATGGTGGGAAATATCCATATTTTCAAAAGGCTCAGCCACTATGGTATGAATACCTAGTTCTTCAATTAGCAATCGATCAAGGCCATCAATCATCGCTGTGCCACCAGTAAGCACAATGTAATCGATTTGATCTTTGCCACTGGTAGTTAAAAACATCTGCACTGCGCGGCGCACTTGCTGTAATAATGAGGTTTGAAATGGTGCCAATACTTCAAACGTATAGTTAGGCGGAAGATCGCCAGTAGTTTTGCCTATTTCAGCTTCATCAAAACTTTTATTGTAATAAGCCACTATGCTGTTGGTGTATTGATCGCCACCAAATACTTGGTCTCGGGTGTAAATCGTTTCACCGCCAAGTACCACACTTACCAACATAAGTACCGCGCCAATATCGACCACTGCTACACACTTATTAAATGCATCGCTTGGTAATTGCTGATAATACACATCCATTGCGCGACTCAGCGCATAGCTTTCTACATCAACTACTTTTGCTATTAAACCAGCTGATTCTAATGCACCAACACGAGCTTCAACACTTTCGGTACGCGCAGCTGAAAGCAACACATTCATTTTGGAAGGATCGGCTTCGTTGGTACTGAGCTTTTCAAAATCTAGGCTAACTTCATCTAAAGGATAGGGAATAAGGCTGTCCGCCTCGATTTCTATTTGCGACTCAAGCTCTGCATCGCTAAGCGTAACATCCATAAAAATTACTTTAGTAATGACGGTTTGTCCCGATACAGCCACTGCTGCCGAACGAATTGACTTAGGTAACTTACGCTTTAGCTTAGTAATGATATTACCAATTGCCTCAATATCTTGAATATTGCGCTCAGCCATTGTACCTTTTGGCATTGGCTCAATTGCTAGCGCTTCGAGCCTGTAGCCACTGTCCGTTTCATTCAGCAACACCGCTTTTATAGCATGTGAACCGATATCTATCCCTACCATCATCGATGAAGACTTACTCAATAGTTGACTTAGCATGTTCGCAACTTGGCCTTTGTTTTAAGAATAAACAAGTTATAATTTTTATATGAAAAAATACTATTCATTTTTTAATCAATATATACTAGCAGTCTCCGATTCTAATTGGGAGTCCATTTAGGGAAAATATAAGTGATTTTATTGAAACGAACTTTACAATTTTTTATCATCTGCGCGTTTTTAGGGCTCATTACCTTAGTAAGCCTTTATTATTACGTTAAATCTGATATCCCCAGTGTGCAAGTTTTAAAAGACGTGCAATTACAAACTCCTATGCAAGTCTTTTCGAAAGATGGTTTGTTAATCAACCAGTTCGGTGAAAAACGTCGCATTCCAGTGACTATAGAAGAGATCCCACAACCACTCATAAATGCTATTTTAGCTACTGAAGATAACCGCTTTTATGACCATATAGGTATAGATCCTATAGGTATTTTACGTTCAGCGCTCGTATTAATTTCAACTGGTGAGAAAAAACAAGGCGCAAGTACTATAACAATGCAGTTAGCTCGTAACTTCTTCTTAACACGTGAAAAGGCCTATATCCGTAAAGTAAAAGAGATCTTCATTGCGTTACACATTGAGAACTTACTTACCAAGGATGAAATACTCGCTTTATACCTAAATAAAATAGAGTTAGGTAATCGTGCTTTTGGTATCGGAGCCGCTGCACAAGTCTATTATGGAAAGCAACTAAACGAGTTAACTTTAGCGCAAATGGCAATGATTGCAGGCTTACCAAAAGCGCCGTCAGCTTTAAATCCGATCAGAAACCCAGTTCGCGCCAAGGCACGCCGTAATGTGGTACTCAGACGTATGCTCGATGAAGGTTATATCTCTCAAGCAGACTACAACCAAAGCTCTCAAGAACCAATTACGGCAAAATTTCATGGTGCCGAAATAGACTTATATGCGCCTTATATATCTGAAATGGTGCGTGCAGAAATGGTCGCTCGTTATGGCTACGAAAAAGCCTATAATACCGGCTTTAAAGTTTACACCAGTGTTGAATCTGACGTACAAGCCGCAGCGCAAAAAGCACTCGTTAATAATCTCCATGCATACGATATGCGCCATGGCTATCGTGGCCCAGAGCAGCAACTGTGGGATTTTGAAACGCAACCAGCCCTAAGTTCTAGTGAAATTTTAGCAAAGCTAAAACCGGTAAAAGAAATTGCCCCGTTATTAACAGCAGCAGTTTTGTCTGTAGCAGATCAAACGGCAACAGTGTTATTAAAAAGTGGTGAGCAAGCCACTCTAGACTGGGATAATCTCAAATGGGCACGCAAATACATTACGCGTTACCGTCAAGGTTTTCCTCCAAAAACCGCTGCCGACATACTCAATCCAGGGGAGCAAATTTGGCTACGTAAAAATGACGATGGTAGTTATCTACTCAGCCAATTGCCTGAAGCGTCAAGTGCATTAGTATCGCTGGATCCGAATGATGGTCGCATTAAAGCGATTGTTGGTGGCTATAGTTTTGAACAAAGCCAATATAACCGAGCCGTGCAAGCAAAACGTCAGGTAGGTTCTAACATTAAGCCGTTTATTTATTCAGCGGCGCTGAATAATGGTTATACCTTAGCGTCTATTTTAAATGATGCGCCAATCAATCAATGGGACAAGAGCCTAGGGGTTGCATGGCGACCAAAAAACAGCCCTGCGATATATAACGGCCCAATCCGTATTCGTCGTGCTTTAGCACAATCGAAAAACGTTATTTCGGTGCGCTTACTGCGCGGTGTAGGCTTGCAGCGCACAGCTGATCACCTATTAAGATTTGGCTTTCAAAATAATGATATCAATCGCAGTGAATCGCTAGCTTTAGGTAGTGCGTCAATCACTCCTTTAGAGCTTGCCCGTGGCATGAGCACATTTGCCAATGGCGGTCATTTGATCACCCCTTATTTCATTAATGAAATTCAAGACTCTGCAGGTAATGTGTTATTTAAAACAGAACCACTATTAGCGTGTGATCCTGTTACTCCTCCGCTAACAACGACTCAATTTGAGTCTACTTCTGGGTTAAATACCAGCCAAGCTGCAAATCATTGTGCGCCGCGCATCATATCTAAACAAAACGCGTTTTTGATAGCTGATGCGATGAATAGCGCAATTTGGGGAGGCGGTAGTTGGGCTCATAAAACGGGTTGGAGTGGCACCGGCTGGCGTGCTCAGGTATTAGATCGTCGCGATCTTTCCGGTAAAACGGGTACTACTAATGACTCTGTCGATACTTGGTTTAGCGGCTTTAACCGTAATGTTATGACCTCGGTCTGGGTTGGATTTGATAATCCAGGTAACCCGCTTGGTCGCTCGACGTATAATAACAACATGGATAATACCCAGATCTCTGGTGCAGAATCTGGTGCTAAAACAGCTCAACCGGCATGGATTGACTTTATGCGAGTAGCACTCAAAGATAAACCAGAAGCACCAATCGAGCCACCTGAAGGATTAGTCTCGGTACGAATCGATCTAGCAACGGGACTCTTGAGTCAAAAGAACGATTACACTAGTCGCTTTGAATACTTTGAAAAAGGCACCTCGCCCACTAAGTATGTGATGCAGCATGTAGAAAACGTGTTTGAAGAAGAGACTAAAACAGAAGAAGAGCTGTTTTAATATTACTCTGTCGCGATATAAAATCGCTGCTACATAAAAAAAGCGCCACTCGGCGCTTTTTTTTATTTTACAAACTCAGAGCTCATTTTTAAGTTCTGTATTAACCAATATAAATCAGAATGCACGCCTGCTGCGGTAACTTCTTTGCCTGCACCAGGACCTTGGATCACCAACGCATTATCGCTATACCACTGACTGTTGATAACAAAGATATTATCACCTGGAGTTAAGTTAGCTAAGGCATCACCCTGTGTTGCATAAGCCAAACCGACTTTAGCGGTTACTTTGCCATCAGCAATTGTTAACGCACCGGTATAACGCAGTACTTTGTTTTCTTTGCCAGCTAACTGTGCTTTTTCAGCAATAAAGTCATCAAGCAACTGCTTATTAGCTAAAAAAGACTGCCAATCACCTTGCGCTAGTTGCTCTGGCATCAACGGTGTTAAGCCAATCTCATCAAGCTCTAAGGTGAGCCCTAATTCACGAGCTAAAATTAATAGCTTACGCTGCATATCACGCCCTGATAAATCTTCCCGTGGATCAGGCTCGGTGTAACCCATTTGCTGCGCTTGCAACACTAAATCGGAAAACGCCACACTGCCATCATAACTGCTACACAACCACGATAAAGTGCCTGAGAACACGCCTTCAATATGGGTAATACTGTCGCCACTGTTTTGTAAATCAGCTAACGCAAAATTAATTGGTAAACCCGCACCAACACTGGTGTTATAACGCCATAATAAGTTACGTTCAGCTAAATTACGGCGTAAATTTTGATACCAGTCATTATTTGCAGTGCCCGCATATTTATTAGCACTGATCAGGTGACAATCTAAATTTACAAACGCCGGGTAAAGCTTACTAAACGCTTCACTAGCAGTAATATCAATCAGCACTTTGTGTTCGTAATCGAGTTCGCTGATACGTGTCAGTAAATCAGCTTCTTGGTAATCTATTGCTTCGTTTTGCCACTGTGACTGCCATTGCTCAAGCACGATACCACTTGGGCTGAACAACATAGAGCGCGAGCGTAATAAACCAACCAGCTTAACGCTGAAGTGTTGCTGCAAACGATTAAGCTGCTGACTTAGTTGCTCAATAAATACTTCACCAACATTACCAAGGCCAGCAACAATAATGGCAAGCTCTTGGCCTTTGTTAATCAGCTTATCATGCAATAAGGTCAATACATCACTATCAATAGATTGATCCGTTAGTAGTAATATGTAGTCTGCGTCTTGATGGCTAAAGCGCGGCACTAAACTTTGCTCACTAAGCACTTGCGTTGCTTGTTCAAATAATTGCGCTACATCATTTCGTGGCGCCACAACAGCGCAACCATGTAAGTTCGACTCAATAATATTAGCGCGCCCTTGCAAATGACTCACCACCTGATGAGTCGCTGCTGCAGGCACTAGTAAGTAGGTATCGCCGTTTTTAATAAAATGATGCAAGCTGTGTTGAATAAGCTGACTTAATTCGCCAATTTCACCGCCACGCAGCTGATCAATGCGCAGTAAATCAATATTTTCTAAGGTAGTGATAAAACGCTTAGCTTTGCTGTAACCTTCTTTGACAATTTCTGTCGCGCTAGCTTCGCTGTCGTAACTACTGCGAACGACTAATTTGATATCAGTATTTTTTAATGGCGAGAGAGTTTTAGCATGTAACACTGGGTTGCCCAAACGCGCCAGTAAGTTTGCTTGGCCACGACATACTTTAGAATACTTAATCGCTTTTTTTACTTTACGAGGGTCGGTACTAAACACCCCTTGGGTATCAGTCCAAATTGATACCTGACTAGCATGACAATAACTGCTTAACAAAGTCGCGCTGTAATCACTGCCATTGCGCCCCAAAGTAACGGTATTTGCTTGGCAATCAGCGGCTATAAAACCGGTAACAATATTAATGCAATTGGCTGAAATTAACTCGGCACAGGCTTGTTGATTTTTTTGATGTAATAATTGCCCATCATTAAGGGTAAACAATTGACGAGCATCAACATCTTGAGCTGCAACATTTAACTGTTTTAAATAGCTAGCCAATAATCGTGCCGACCAAACTTCACCGTGAGCAAGCAATGCGGCTTCCTGTAAGCTTTGCTGTTGAGTTTGCTGTGCAATTAAGGCTAGCTCTTGTTCTAATACGTTTAATGCCGTATGTCGCGCTGCTGGACTCAATAACTGCTCGATCAAAGTACGTTGATGATTATCAAGCTGCAATAAAATATCACTCACTGCCTGTTGATCACCTTGCTGGTAACTATGCCATAACGTAACTAACGTATTGGTAGTTTTACCGGCTGCGGATACCACCACACAATCACCGGCTTCCGTATGGGCTAGAATAATATTTGCTACGGCCTGATAACGCTCTGCAGAACTAAGGCTAGAACCACCAAATTTATGAACTATATTTACCATTTTTTATTACCACAAAGCCGTATGTGCAGGAGTCAGTTTAAATGAGTTTGATTGCTCATCATCTTGTTGTTGAACAGAGGAAGCGATTACTTTTGCGCCGTGCTGAGCTTGACCTGGTTTCACTTTATTGAATACACGATCTAAGTCAGCGATTAAATCTTTTACATCTTCAATGCCCACCGAAATACGGATCAGGGTATCACCTACTCCCGCAGCAAGACGAGCAGTTGCCTCCATACCTGCGTGGGTCATAGTTGCAGGGTGACAAATCAAACTCTCAACCCCACCTAATGACTCAGCTAAGCTAAATTCTTCTAAGCTGGTCAAAAATTCTGCAGCATCATTAATATCACCTTTGATATCAAAGCTTACCATGCCACCAAAACCACGTTGCTGCTGTTTAGCGAGTTCATGCTGTGGATGAGATACTAATCCAGGGTAATATACTTGGCTTACATAAGGGGAGTTTTCTAGATATTGGGCAATAATAAAGGCATTTTCTTGATGCTGACGTAAACGAACATTCAAAGTACGTAAACCACGTAACGTTAAGTAGCTATCAAACGGGGCACCGGTAATGCCAATGTTATTAGCCCACCAAGCAAGCTCATCACCCAACTCTTGGGTAGCGGCGATCACCGCACCACCAACAACATCTGAGTGACCGTTAATATATTTAGTGGTCGAATGCACCACAATATCAACACCAAACTCAATTGGGTTTTGCAAAGCAGGTGATAAAAATGTGTTATCGGCACCAACCAACGCACCGCACTGCTTAGCAATCGTGGTGATCGCTTTAATATCGGTTAACCGTAAGATAGGATTACTCGGTGTTTCAATCCAAATTAGCTTTGGTTTTATCTCAAGAATTTTTTGATGATTTTCAGATTTAGTTAAATCTAAAACCACTAACTTTAATAAGCCACGCTTTTCAAGTGAGGTGAATAAGCGGTAACTACCGCCATAGCAATCATGTGGGATCACTAAGGTATCGTCACTGTTTAGCAGCTGAGTAGCTAAATGCACCGCAGCCATGCCCGTTGCAGTGATAATCCCCTTAGCGCCACCTTCAAGCTTAGCGAGCGTTTCAGCGAGTAAATCACGGTTTGGGTTGCCGCTACGGCCATAATCATATTGGCGCTTTTTATCAAAATCAGCAAATGAGTAGGTGGTCGATAAATGAATGGGAGGCACAACCGCGCCGTGATGTTTATCTGCATCAATACCATTGCGTACTGCAATGGTTGCTTTATTCTTTTGACTCATACCGTCACCTACAATTAAATGGATGTTTAGACGTCTAAAAGGTTAGAGGATCAAATTTAATAAGTCAAAGCATTTATGCGGTTTTAGCCGCAAGATTAGAAGTAAAAACATTTAAGCCTCTAGATGGCTAAAAAACAAGTATTTGACTATCTTTTTTAACACGATAGAATTTCGCCATCTTTGCGCTGCAAAAGGTCGCGCAAACAATTAACAACCTGAGGCAACGATACATCCTATGGCTAAATGGAATGGTGAATATATTCACCCATACGCAGAACACGGGAAAAAATCAGAACAAGTTAAAAAGATCACCGTTTCGATCCCGCTAAATGTATTAAAAGTTTTGACTGATGAGCGCACTCGTCGTCAAATTAATAATCTTCGCCATGCAACAAATAGCGAATTACTTTGTGAAGCATTTTTACACGCATTTACTGGCCAACCACTGCCAAACGATGAAGATTTACGTAAAGATAATCCAGAGAAAGTGCCTGAAGAAGTGAAAAAAATCATGCTTGAGATGGGTCTCGAAGTACCTGTACTCAACGAAGATTAAGTTATCATTTGTATATATTCCTGCTTCAGGAATTGGCTACAAAAAAACCTCAGTAACGTAAGTTACTGAGGTTTTTATTATTGTGCCATTACCAATTGCAGCTAAGCAGCTACTCCATGTAGTTTTCCGGCATATCAATTTGTGCAACACCAGAATCAATTGCCGCTTGCGCTACTGCTTTGGCAATGCGCGGTAATAAACGCGGATCCATCGGTTTTGGAATAATATACTGCGCACCAAATTCAAGTTTCTCAACACCCGCCGCTTTTAATACTTCCGCTGGTACTGGTTCTTTAGCAATGCTACGAATAGCGTCAACCGCAGCAATTTTCATTTCATCATTAATTTTGCTTGCACGCACATCTAGCGCACCACGGAAAATAAATGGGAAACACAGCACGTTGTTAACTTGGTTTGGATAATCTGAACGACCCGTTGCCATGATTAAATCATCGCGAGCACCATGAGCAAGCACTGGAGAGATTTCTGGATCTGGGTTTGAACAGGCAAATACTACAGGTCGATCAGCCATTAGCTTAAGATCGTCAGGAGAAAGTAAATTCGGGCCAGATACACCAACAAATACATCGGCATCAGCAATAACATCTTGCAGTGTGCGCTTATCTGTATTGTTAGCGAATAACTGTTTGTACTCGTTTAAATCATCACGACGAGTATGAATAACGCCTTTACGATCTAACATGTAAATATGTTCACGCAATGCGCCACACTTGATCAGTAGCTCCATACACGCAACCGCTGCGGCACCGGCTCCTAAACAAACGATAATCGCATCTTCGATTTCTTTGCCTTGTACTTCAAGTGCGTTGATCATACCAGCAGCCGTTACAATCGCGGTACCGTGTTGATCGTCGTGGAACACTGGAATGCTACAACGCTCGATCAATGCTTTTTCTATTTCAAAACACTCTGGCGCTTTAATGTCTTCTAAGTTAATACCGCCAAACGTATCAGCGATGTTAGCAACTGTATTGATGAAATCTTCGGTGGTATTGTGTTTCACCTCAATATCTATCGAATCTAGACCCGCAAAGCGTTTAAATAATAACGCTTTACCTTCCATAACCGGTTTTGAAGCCAATGGACCTAAGTTACCTAAACCTAAAATAGCGGTGCCGTTAGTAATAACCGCAACCATATTGCCTTTACCGGTGTATTTGTAGGCATTAGCGGGATCAGCAGCTATTTCACGTACCGGTTCTGCAACACCGGGGCTGTATGCGAGTGCAAGATCCTGTACGGTTTCAGCTGGCTTTGTAAGCTCAACGCTAATTTTTCCTGGAACGGGGTGCGAATGGTAATGTAAAGCTTGTTCACGAAAGTCTGACATAACGCGATTTTATCCTGCAAGTAAGTTAAGTTGAAAGTGAGAGTAAGCAGTTCTTATATCTTATAGGGAACGATACCTATATTATAATTAAATTCAAGCAATATCAGGTCTATCCTGTTATATGCTATATCCGTTAATTTTATGCGTTTTGTCAGCATTTTTTGCAAAAACGCTTCAATTTCCGACTATAAAAACGCCACAAAGCATCAAAAAACCCATCTTAAAATGCTTATTATGCATCGCTTTAAAGCAAAAATAATGGCCTATGACTAAAAACCATCAAAGTAAGACGTTAACAACATTTAACCGCAAAAGACCTAACTTTACCGACAAAAACGTTTAATTTATCGCTTTAATGAGAATGACAATATAGTCAACAAATCACTATTTGTCTGTTATTTACTCGCTATACTGGATATAAAAGTGGGAAATAGTCACAACATAATGAATGCGTAAAGCTGGAGCACTAGAGCAAGAAATAAAGACTAAAAGGCGGTGTTTTTAATAAATAGCAGGCATAAAAAAAAGCACCCTAAGGTGCTTTTTCCGACAAAACAACAAGAATTACTTGCTGCTAAGTGAACCGAAACGCTTGTTAAAGCGATCAACACGGCCACCTGTGTCTAAAACTTTTTGCTTACCAGTGTAAAACGGGTGACACGCAGAACATACGTCTAAGTGAATGTCTTTACACAGAGTAGAACGAGTTTCGAATTTATTTCCACATGAACATGATGCTGAAATTACTTCGTACTTAGGGTGAATACCTTCTTTCATAGAAACCTCTAGTTAAGGCCGCATCGCTCTCCAAACCCGGAGTCTGGCACCATACGTCGTTAAAACAAATTATTTAGGACGCGTATTCTAAGCAACAACCCCACTTGCTACAAGCTTTAAATGTCGTTTTTGCTAATAAAATGAACAAAAGTTTTAAAGAAGGTATTTGCAGGTAGGTTTTCAGCCATAATTTTAGTACATTAACTCCCTTATTCGTTCTTGTTTGGGTTGTTATGAGTTTTGTTGAAGTTGCTATAAAAGTACCGTTGCATCGCACCTTTGATTATCGCATTCCAGAGCAACTCGATGGTTTATCGGTGATGCCTAAAGTCGGTGCGCGGGTATGGGTGCCATTTGGTAATCAGCGCAAAGTTGCGGTCGTACTGGCGCTAAAAACCAACACCGATGTGCCGGTTAATAAACTTAAAGCAGTGCTTGAAGTGATTGATGATGAAGCCGTTTTATCAGAGCGACATATCGAATTATTGCGTTTTACTGCGCGCTATTATTGCTACCCACTAGGTGAAACAATTCATATCGCCCTGCCTGGCGCGCTGCGTCAAGGACTGTGCCCAGATAAAAGCAGTATTAGTATGGTGGCACTTACTGAAAAAGGCGCTAAATTACCGTCTTTAAAAGCAAAGAGCCAACTAAGCTTACTCAAACAACTGGCAGATTCGGGTAAATCATCACTTACAGAATTAAAAGCGCTGGGGTTTAGTAAAAAAACTATCGACAGCTTACTTAACAAAGAGCTGATCAGCCAAACGATTGAACACGACAACCAATGGCAACAACAACTTCCCACCGTAGGCACTAAGCCGACTCTAAATAAAGAGCAAGCAGTAGCCTGTACCACCATTAATCAAGCGGTCGGTTTCAATAGCTTTTTACTAGAAGGTGTTACTGGCAGTGGTAAAACCGAGGTTTACTTACAATGCCTTGAAGAGGTTTTAAAACGCGGTGAACAAGCACTCGTACTAGTGCCTGAAATTGGCCTTACGCCACAAACGGTTAATCGATTTCGTCGTCGCTTTCCTGATACGCCGATTATGCTGTGGCATTCAGCACTGACCGATAACGAACGCTTACAAACTTGGCGCTTTTGTGAAAAAGCCAGTTGCGCAATTGTGATTGGTACACGTTCGAGTATCTTTTTACCATTTTTAAAGCTTGGTATGATCATTGTTGATGAAGAACATGACGGTTCATTTAAACAACAAGATACCTTACGTTACCATGCCCGTGATTTAGCCGCATACCGCGCTTTTCAACATAAAATACCGCTGATCTTAGGCTCAGCAACCCCGGCGCTCGAAACCTTGCATAAGGCAATTCATAATAAATACCAACTGCTGAGCCTAACGCAACGTGCGCAAACCAGTACCGACAATAAATTTCAGCTGATTGATATGAAAGGCCAGCCGGATCAAGCTGGTATAGCCCATGCCAGTCTTGCCACTATGCGTCAGCATTTAAAACGAGGCAAACAAGTGATGGTATTTCTAAACCGTCGCGGTTTTTCGCCTACCCTGATTTGCCATGAATGTGGTTGGTTAAGTGAGTGCACACGTTGCAGCACCAGTGCGACTTTTCACAAGGCCATCGGCCAGATGATTTGCCATCACTGCGGTGAGCAAGAACGCGTGCCGCATCAGTGTCCAGACTGTGGTAGTACACAAATATTTCCTAACGGCAAAGGCACCGAACAAATAGAAGAGTTTTTAACAACCGAGTTTCCTGATACCCCGATTAGCCGGATTGACCGCGACTCAACGCGTCGTAAAGGCAGTTTAGAAAAAGCCCTAGACGATATAAACCAAGGCGGTGCACGGATTTTAGTTGGCACCCAAATGCTTGCCAAAGGTCATCACTTTGCTGATGTGAGCTTAGTATTGATCCTTGATGTCGACGGCGGCTTGTACTCGTGCGACTTTCGCGCCACAGAGCATTTAGCACAATTGGTTACTCAGGTGGCTGGCCGTGCTGGGCGCAGTGGCGAACCTGGTCATGTATTATTGCAAACTCACTTTCCCGAGCATCCTTTATTACAAGATTTAGTCAATAATGGTTATCAAGATTTCGCCCGTTTTGCACTGCAAGAGCGCGATGACGCACAGCTACCACCAATAACTAATATGGCGATTGTCCGCGCCGAAGGTCACAACATAAAGCAAGTGGTCGATTTTTTAACAGATTTAGTTCCAGTCCAAGGTCTAACTGGTATACAATTGTTAGGTCCGATCCCTGCACCGCTCGAGCGAATTGCAGGGAAATATCGCTTTCAATTGCATATTCAAGCGCTCGAACGCCCTCTATTACACCAATATCTCGCGCAAATGGTAGACTACTTAAGTACCAGTAAATTAGCGCAAAAGGTGCGATGGAGCTTAGATGTAGATCCAATAGATATGATTTAAGGTTAGAAGCCCAATACCACCATGGCACAACACGATTTTATTAATAAAAAACCGGGCAACCGTAATAGCAAAAAAACAGCGCCACCGAAAAAACCATTCCCCGTTTTATTAGTACTGGTTACCGTGCTACTTGTTGGCGGTTTTAGTTTTGGTTTATGGTATGTCAAAACCAATGCAGATCCAAAGCTGGTTGAACAACAAGCAAACCCAACACCTGCAAAAGTGCAACAAGAGTTGCCTAAACCACGCCCTCCTGAATTCATAAAAGAAATCAAAGAGCATGAAATTCAAGTTGAAGTAAGAGAGCTTGAACAAAAAGGCCCTTATGTAATGCAATGCGGCTCATTCAGAACCCATGGCCAAGCAGAAACCTTAAAAGCTAAAATTGCATTTGCCGGATTAATCGCCGAAATTCGTGAAACAACCGGCACTAACGGTGTCTGGTATAAAGTGCGTTTAGGTCCTTATAAAACCAAACGTTTAGCCGAAAGTGATAAAAACAAACTAAAGCGTAGCAAAATAACTGGTTGCGGAATTTGGAATTGGACTTGATTTTAGCCCATTAACCCATATTAACTCATCATCAATCGCTTTTAACGAGTCGCCCCTGCGACTCGATGATGAGGAATAACATGACCACTATTGTAAGTGTACGTCGCGGCGATAAAGTCGTCATTGGTGGCGATGGCCAAGTTTCACTTGGTAACACCGTAATGAAGGGCAACGCCCGCAAAGTTCGACGCCTTTATAATGGCAAAGTGATCGCCGGTTTTGCTGGCGGCACTGCTGATGCCTTCACCCTGTTCGAACGTTTTGAAAGCAAGCTTGAAATGCACCAAGGCAATCTAACCAAAGCCGCTGTTGAAATGGCTAAAGATTGGCGTAGCGATCGCGCCTTGCGCAAACTTGAAGCATTGCTTGCTGTTGCCGACTCCACAGCCTCACTGATAATTACTGGTAACGGTGATGTTGTGCAGCCTGAAAATGATTTAATTGCCATTGGTAGTGGTGGTAACTTTGCCCAATCAGCTGCAACTGCCCTACTTGAAAACACCGATTTAAGCGCCCGCGAAATTGTTGAAAAAAGCCTGACAATTGCCGGCAACATTTGTGTATTCACAAATAACTTTCAAACCATCGAAGAATTGTAATAGGAACTGCTATGTCTGATATGACTCCCAGAGAAATCGTTCATGAACTTGACCTGCATATAATTGGTCAAGCAAAAGCAAAAAAAGCAGTGGCTATTGCCCTTCGTAATCGCTGGCGCCGCATGCAACTAGATGAAGATCTTCGCGCTGAAGTAACGCCGAAGAATATCCTGATGATCGGTCCAACCGGTGTTGGTAAAACTGAAATTGCCCGTCGTTTAGCAAAACTTGCCAACGCGCCTTTCATTAAAGTCGAAGCGACTAAGTTCACTGAAGTGGGCTATGTTGGTAAAGAGGTTGAAACCATCATTCGCGACTTGGTTGATGTATCAATCAAAATGACCCGTGAACAACAAACTAAAAAATTCAAACATCGCGCAGAAGAAGCTGCCGAAGAACGTATTTTAGATGCACTACTGACTCCTGCTAAAGATTCGTCTGGTGAAAGCCAACGCGATGAAGGATCTTCAACGCGTCAGATTTTCCGTAAAAAATTACGCGAAGGTCAATTAGACGATAAAGAAATTGATATTGATTTAGCCCAAGCACAACCAAATGTTGAGATCATGGCACCACCTGGTATGGAAGAAATGACCAACCAGCTGCAAGGCATGTTCCAAAATATGGCGGGTGACAAGCGCACTAAACGCAAACTTAAAATTAAAGAAGCGTTTAAATTATTGGTTGAAGAAGAAGCCTCTAAATTAGTAAACCCTGAAGAGCTAAAAGAGCAAGCAATCTTCGCAGCCGAACAAAACGGTATTGTGTTTATCGACGAGATAGACAAAATCTGTAAACGCGGTGAATCATCAGGTCCAGATGTAAGCCGTGAAGGCGTACAGCGTGACTTACTGCCACTGATTGAGGGCTCAACCGTGAGCACTAAGCATGGCATGGTGAAAACTGACCATATGTTGTTTATTGCCTCTGGCGCATTCCAAATGGCAAAACCATCTGACATGATCCCAGAGCTACAAGGTCGCTTACCTATTCGTGTAGAGCTTGAAGCATTAACCGCTGACGACTTTAAACGTATTTTAACCGAACCACATGCCTCACTGACCGAGCAACAACATGCACTACTTAAAACAGAGCAAGTAAGTGTAGAGTTTAGCGATGACGCCATCGAGCGCATTGCCAAAGCGGCATGGCAAGTTAATGAAAAAACCGAAAACATTGGTGCACGTCGCCTACATACGGTAATGGAAAAACTGATGGAAGAAATTTCCTATGATGCATCAGAGCAAGCTGGCACCAGTTTAGTCATTGATGCCGCCTATGTTGAGAAGCATTTAGGTGCACTGGTGGAAGATGAAGACCTAAGTCGCTTTATTCTTTAATTTTAAAACTAGAACTTAGGGCCCAGGCTCTAAGTTCTTGGTTCTAGGCTCAATACACAGGCATAACAATGAAGCAAGTGATCAAGGTACATCATCATACCGTTAGCAAAACCCTTGATGTCTATTTTGACGATGACACCCACTGTACTTTTAGTAGTGAGTTTTTACGTGTTCATTCACCGTCTGCCGAAGTACAAGGCCATGGTAACGAACCAATGAAATTGGCACTCGGTAAATCGCAGGTTAGCATCAAAAACATCGAGCCAGTCGGCCACTACGCACTGCGTTTAGACTTTGACGATGGCCACAACAGCGGTTTATTTAGCTGGGCATACTTCAGCCACCTACAAGCCCAACATGACGATTTATGGCAAACCTACCAACAACGCATCGCAGAACATCAAGCCAATAAAGACAGCGTACCGATCAAGTTTGTGCCTTAGCGAGTTTGCGAGTTTGCGAGTTTGCGAGTTTGCGAGAGTATAGTTAGCGAGTTAAAAGGTTCAAGGTGAAAGTTAGCGCAGCTCGGCGTTAAAGTTAACTATGTCATTCTGGTTGAGTGTAGCGAAGCGTAACGAGAAGGTGCTAGGTAACTAGGTTTTAGATTTTAGGTTTTAATAAGCCCTAAATAGTCTGAACAGATGAGATTCAATCAAATCTGACCGTCGCGTGCGTGCCAATAGCAAATGGTGGGAGCTTTATTCTCTTGTTATACAATTTTTTACCTCAATTCGGAAAGACTAACCTTCGCTTGCCCTACTTTAACTTGAATTGAGTCTAATTGATCCCCAAGATTAGCAACATTAAAACCAATTGAAAACTTGTTATCCGGAAGTTTAGGATGTACTACTTTAAACTTATTAAGAAGTGCTGTCATATCCAACTGACTTTCAAACTTAGCAGCGACTTTCCCTCTCAGCAAATATAAATCACCATCTTCCCCCTCAACTTCGCCACAATGAACAATATCTAATACTTTGTATATTGTGCTTACTTTTCTACTACTTGTAACAACACAAGCTAAGTCACCTTCTTTGATATTTCCCCAATCAATATTGTTGGCATTATTAATCTGGGTCAAGGACAAATCAAAGATTACATTTTCGTAATTGGAAAAGACTTTTCTATATTTTCGGTCGTGGATATTATTAAATATGAACATCGCCATCTCCTAATGAAAATTACCAATGTCGCAAACAGCCGCCAGTTTGCGAAGTCAGATTGCACGCTCTTTATACTTATCTATCTGTAAACTCAATAATGTGTGCGATATGAGCTAACAAACTTATACATTTTAATGAGTTAATTTCTGAACCGTAATCTAGATGCTTCCGAGACCCATGAAGAATACCACTACGATTAGGTGCTTTTTCTTTGTACTTATTGTTTGACTTACCAATACTTTCCGAAAATTGCGTTTTTGTAAGAACTTGAGACCAATACACATCATCTGATATATCACTCGGGTCTTCGATCTTTTTAGAAATATTATCCTTTCGCTTATCATTTTCAGTAAACAAATAGCTGCCTAAATTTTCCGAACAAATACCATCGCTTTGAGATAGGAATAGAGGTATTGCAGCAATGAAATTACCTTCACTATGTAGAGTGAAGGCAACATCAATAATATGCTTTCTTTTTGGATAAAGAGTCACTACCTTTTTATGGATCTGCTGATAGTATTCATTAATACTATCTATCATGTAAGTATCTAAAGCGTCCTTCCCCTCCTGAACAATAGTCTCTAACTCCGTTGATACGAACCAATTTATGAACCACCCGTTCTCAGCAGCAAACTCCCAGCGTTCACGATATCTAATATTGATTCCATTAGATAATTGCAAAGTTTCTATCTTTTGATCTTCAACATACTGAAGAAAACTATCTGCAATAGACGCACCAGCAGAAATCAGCTCAATTAATAAAGCCAAAGCTTCTTCAGACTTAATATCTTCACTCATTTATATTCCATAACTGGGCCCAAAGCTTAACTAGCCTGAAGAATGACTCGTTTTTATTTATTTTTATTGATGGTTTAACCATAGCCGAGTTACTATTTTGATTCAATAAAAAGCTGTCGTCGCTCCATTGTGCTGTCTATTTAGATCTTTATTTGAATTAGCTAACGGTGGATTTAGATCACTGGATCCATCGTAGATTAAGAATGTGCCAATGACGGCAATGACTATTTAGCTTCACAAGGTTTAGCGTCATTAAGAGATATTTAGATCAATATTCATTACGGGAGATGAACCGCCCATTGCACTTCCTGTTAAAAAAAGGGCATGATGGGTAGTGTCGGGGCTGGAGGAGACCTCCGGCTACCCGATTAGCTTGCGTATTGGAACTTAGTATCAGACAACTTCTAACAAGTTCATTGTATCGTGAATTAATATACTATCGATCAAAGCTGTATTGGATAGAAATGCCCTTTTTGATTTACTATCTCCAATGCATATTAATTTTGTATCTTTTGGAAAAAATTGGTTTTTAATGGCTTCAACATTAAAAAGGGGGTTAGATGAAGTTTCATCTCCTTTGTACTCAGCGACAGAAAAAACAACTTGCCCACTGGATTTAGTTTCATGAGAAAGAAACTTGAAAATATTACTTCTGCTCTCAGAATCAATATCTTCTTTAAAAACCGCATCAAGAAGAAATGGAAAGCTATGAATAGTAGAGTTTTTCATGACCATTTCGTAGAACGAGAAGTTATAAGCCATTAACAACTGGTGTAGCTCTACGCCCTGATACGGGAATGAATTTAAAGAATACAGAGCCTGATATTTGGCTTCTTTTGGTAATTTAACACCTAACGCTGAAACCTTACGTTTAAATATAGAAAGGAACTCTCTTTCCTTAATTTTTCTCAAGGAGTCAATATCAACACCGTTTCCAAGCTTATCTATATCAATATTAATTCCGTTAATTCTTTTTTCACATACTTCTTTTTTTATAGAAATGTTTTTTAACATTTTTAAGTTAGCATTATGATTCAGCCAAGAATCAAATGTAATATTATCCGATCTTAAACGTCGTAAAACCTCATAATCCTTCTCTATTTTAATTCTTAAAGAAGTTATAAGTTTTTCAACCGAGTTCAACTTCGCAGCGTTGCTTTTAATGTGTTCTTTTACCCTGTCCTTTTCCTTTAAGGCATCGTTAATGTCTTGGCTGTAGCTATAAAACTCTTTCAAATCACCCGGTAGGTTTTGGTCACACGTGGGGCACTGATCAACTTTTGGCTTTTGATTTTTTATGTTGGTTATTATTTGAGATAAAACCTTTTGCCTACCTCTTAGCATACTAATTTTATTGCATAATTTCGTATGTTCTGCTTCTTTATCTGACAAGTTTTTGTTTAAACTTTGATAGCCTTCTAGGTAGTTTTCAGCCTCACCTTTAAATCGCTGATCAAGTAACTTTGATACTTTCAACTCTTCATTTTTAGCTTCATAAGAATCAAGTTGCTTCAACTCAAAGCTTAATTCTTTTTTCTCTTTTTCAAGGTTATATTTATTGATTCTTTCGTGACCACTCTCAATACCACAATAGTAATCTAAATAATCAAATTTGAAATCCTTATAAAACCTATAATCTCCAATTGATTCACGTATATAAACCCACCCTACAGATTGAGATATATAATAAGGCAATAGCGCTGCTTCTAACGGCGCACCAATTAACTCAGATTGCTTTTGTAGGACTAAATCAAATCCAATTAATTTTGATAAAAGTTCTTTATATCTTCCGTACTCAAAAGAATTGTTACTATTAATACCATCAAATCTAATAGGAGGTTCACTTCCTTTTTGTAAAACTAACGTATCATCAGACCTTACAAATACCAACTTACAAGTTTCCTCAGCTTTTTCTAGAGCGCAATCAAGTCTAAAAAACACATCATCACTGTTAATATCATTCAAATTCTCTTTTGAGTCATTTATACCCATGGAATAAATAACTGATTGAATAAGTGTACTTTTCCCAGATGTATTTCGCCCGTGAATAATATTTACTGACTCACTAAATTCAGTATGAAAACCTTTCTCGCCATTGGGAGAATAAACCAGTAAACTTTTTAAAATTAATTTAGACATACATCCCTCTTGTCTCTACATATGCTGCAATTACAGCGAATGACACCATGTAGTTTTCTAATCTAGGTTGGAATTCTTCTTGATAACTGTGATATAAATCCACAATACAATCAGCTTCACTGATGTGCTTCTCATCAATATCTGTTCTAGTTTCAACAAACCTGTAAATCTTACGATATTCAACTTGTTGAATATCCTTAAAATAATCAAAACAATTTTCAAGCAGTTCTTTTGCTCTTCGTCGTATTGGAAGTTTTAATTTCAACTCAGTTGAGATTTGTTCCGAATACTTCCTCCAAAAATCAAAAGACTTTTTACTTTCAGTGAACATATTGAAAGTTTCATTTATCTTGTCTTTCGTTACTCTTTTGGTTAGGTCAGACAAAAGCACTTTATTGTCATCATTGTATGTTTGCTCTGCATCCTCTAATAATCGCATTAATGATGAAATAACAGCCTCATGATCATTCACCTCCTGACCAAAGTGCTCTATAGATAAACCTTTTAGCGCTCTTTGCCAGCTTTGGTAACTTTGAGCAAAATCAATATAGTGAAAATGAACATTCTTTAATTGAGTTCTTTCAAGTATTGACTGGCAAATTCTTGGTTCAATATTTTCTTTAATTTTGTTTGTTAAATCAGAGTATTTTTTACGTCGATTCGAAACTTGAACTTTGATTTTATCTTGTTTGACATCTTTTTCTTTTTTACTTGATAACAATATATTCCGATTTGTAAGAAAGTTTAGCGTATGCTGGTAATCATTAGATTTGTCGTGAGGATCATTGATAAGCTCTTTACCAACCATTGTCATTTTTCCAATTATTTCGCAAAGATCATTATCTGTTTTCCAATCATCTCTTGATTTTTTTGCTTGGTATGTATCAATTTTTTTTAAATGCCGATTTTCATCTAAAAATGCGAATAGAAAATCTTCATGGTGCTCTAAGCAAATAAAGTAGTTCTCTATGTTTAATTCTTCATAGCCTTCAAATAATAGAAAAACAACACAGCAACGCTGAAACGAATAGCCAGAGCCACCTTCTACACCTGAATTACTACTTATCATAATGTACTTCCATGATTATTTTTTGATTCGTTATTTTTACAATTTCAGTAACAGCTTATAGAACACCATTTGAGTGATTTATATCAAAACAAAACGGTGTATATTACATACTCTGATAATTCCACCAATAATTACTTTTGTAAACAAGTAATTAAATAACTAAAATACTAAGCGCTAAGTTTCCCTCATTTACTTCTCATTCCCTTCTCTTTGTGCAAAAGATCTTTAATTGAAATATTTACAAAGAGGCTCAGAGGCGCGGCGCTTATTTAATTATCCAAACAAAAAAGCCATAACTTTCAAACAACTCAGGGCTGCTTAAAACTTATGGCTTAGCGCTTAAAGCTCAACTAACTCCTAGAACCTAAATCCTAGAACCTAGCACCTAATATTAAACCTTAAACTTATCTATCGCGGCGTAAAGCACTCTTGCTTGCTCTGATACCTCTTCGCTAGTTTGTGCATTTTTTGATGAATGAGCTGAGGCATCTTCGGCGATATCACGAATACGCACGACGTTTTTATTCACCTCAGAAGCAACTTGGCTTTGCTCGTCAATTGCGGTGGCAATATGCGTGCTCATTTCCATAATAGTTTGCACATCTTCGGTAATAGAGTTCAGAAGTTCACCCGCTTTTGTTGCTTGTGCTGCGCTTTCGCCGCCTTGTGTTCGGCATCGTTGCATTATGCTTACGACTTCTTGAGTACGCCCTTGTAAAATCGAGATAATGCTCTCAATCTCTTTGGTTGACTCTTGAGTACGCTGTGCAAGTGAACGCACTTCATCAGCAACAACAGCAAAGCCACGGCCTTGCTCTCCGGCGCGCGCAGCTTCGATTGCGGCATTGAGTGCTAGTAAATTAGTTTGTTCAGCAATACCACGAATAACATCCAATACTGAGCCAATGGTTTCACCGTCTTTTTCAAGCTGTGATACTACGGTAGTGGCATTACCCAGTGAATCGGATAATTGATTGATCTGCTTAACCGTTGCTTCAACTTCTTTGCGCCCCTGTTGAGCACTTTGATTAGTTGATTCTGCTTTTTTGGCTGCGGCCTCGGTATTATGAGAAATGTCTTGAATGGTGGCTTGCATTTCCGTCGCGGCGGTTGCAACCATATCAGCTTCATGCAACTGCTCTTGCATGCCCGAGCTGGTTGCAGCAGTAGTCTCCGATAAGTGATCGGTAGCAATATTTAAAGTCGTTAAAGCTGTATTTACTTCGTAAATGAGTTTTTTGAAGTCACTTATAAGACTATTAAAATCAATTGTCATGGTGGTTACTTCATCTTTACCACTGTGTTCTATAACAAGTCGTAAATCATTGTTGCGACGAATTTCATTGATGGTGTGATACACCCGTTCAATTGGGACGATAATCGAACGACTTGTAAAGTACACCAAAATCATCACCAGTAAGCTGGCAACAATAAAAATTGCGATAGCGATCATTTGTGCTTGTGCAGCAGTAGACTCAACTTGTTGTTTCGTTGCAGTCGTAATTAAAGTGACTAAATCATCACTTTGTTTAACGCTGTCTCTCATTTTACCAAGTGCACCTGAACCTAAATCCAGACCTAATGCAACTTGCGCATCAACTAACGACTTAAACTTACTTTTATAAATTGCAAGTAAACGTAACAGCTCAGACTGGTCACTTGAAGCCAAGTTTTCGTTGCGAATTTGACGTTCTAGCTGCGATACGCCGTCTTCAAAACGAGTTAAATATTTTAGGTCAAAACGCAGCATAAAATCTTTTTCAGAGCGTCTAAGCTGCAACATCAAAGTGAGTAAATGATAGTTATCTTGCTTATTTAACAGCGTTTCCATTTGATGTACAGCATCTCGTAGTTCGCCATAAAGCGCATCTTTAGGGTGCAAACCAATTTTCTTTTGTAATTTTACAACTTTTTGAAAGTCGTCATTATACTGCTTAGCAAGTGCTACAAATTGCTCGACTTGCGCAGTGGCAATATCAAGCTCGGCTGATAACTTAGCCAACATTTTTATTTTAACCTGTAGCTGCTCATATTCTTGATCGAATAACTCTAAGCTGCCTTCTTGCTTATAAAACAAAAAGTCTTTTTCGTACTTACGCATTGACAGTTCGTGTATATCAAGCTCTTCAGCATACTGAATCGTTTCATTTAGTTTCAGCATAATGCGTGCCTCATAGATAATGACGCACAACATAACGACCATAGCGAGACCAACAACTAATGCATTGACTTGTAAACGACGTTTAATAGTCAAATTTTGGAGTAAACTCATTAACAACAGCCTATAAAATAAATCACTGCAAGATAGTATAGTTAAATAACTAACAATTGGCTTACATTATTATTCTTTTTTACTACAGTGCTTTAAAAAATCCGTTGATTTTGAATTTAACCTACCGAAGCCCACAAATTTTGATGTAATTCCTGTGTGTTATGCCACTGTTTAGCTGCTAACCACTCAACTAATGGCTGTGGATCACTTGGAAAATTAATCTGTTTTTGTGATGTACTATTGAGCCAGTCATCCAACGCATTGGGGTTTAAGTAATTCATTACGTGCGCGGCTTTCATTGCTAATAATGTTTGTGCATTGGCGTCTTGTTCAAACTGCCCTGACAATGGTTTCAATAACAGTTTTTTACCTAATTTTAGTGCTTCGCTAGAGAGCTCAAAACCCGCATTTGCGATCACGCCACTGGCATTGGCTAAATCATTTAAAAAGCCACCACGTGAAGGGGCTCGTAGATGAATATTAGCGGATGAACTATCCTGAGCTTGCGGGTGGTAACAATAAAATTCTTTTTCAGGAAAATCTTGTAAGTAATCAATCACACTTCGCAGTTCTTCAAAAGGTAAATATACCAATACTTTATTGTCAACATTGACCGGATTATCATGTCGATGATGAGCAATAAAAGGAGGGATGATATTTTGTGCGAATGGCTGCCAATGCACGCCTAAATAGGTATCAGCAGGAGCATAATATTTTATTAATGAGCGGCGCAGTAAACTATGGCCAAACATTGGTACTTTGGGTGATAAAAATGCAGCTTGATGACTCATGCCTATTACTGGCACTGCTTGGCGTTTTGCTGCCCATGCAGTGATCGGTTCAAAGTCATTAAACACAAAATCATAACCCGATACATCTAACTGCTTTATGTCTTTTAGTAATCTACATATACGGCTATTTTTCACTGTTTGGTAACTATTGACTTGACCATTTTGAGTAGTAAAAGATAACCCCCGAAAGCTGCGATAATTAGTAAACTCGTCCATATCAAAGTAATTCTGCTGGGCTCGCCCTGAAAACACATAATCTACAGCAATCCCCATTTGCTTAAACGCATTCGCCATCACCCTTGCTCGGGTTATATGACCATTACCGGTCCCTTGAATGCCATAAAGTATTTTCATAAGGTAGCCACTATCAAGATTGCCAATAAACCACAGCTTCCCCCCATCAATGCACCAAGCACTACATCAACAGGAAAATGTACCCCAAGTAACACCCGCGATGCTGCGACCCCCGTTGCCCACAAAAAACATAACTCTGCGAATTGCGGGAAATACTGCGCTAAGATAACGGCAACTAAAAATGCGCCAGCACTGTGCCCTGACGGTAAACTAAATTTATCGCTGGGCGTAATGTATGCGCCTTTTACTAAACAATCACATGGCCGAATTCTGGCAAAACTATTTTTAGCCACGTAATAAATGGGTCGCTCAATTAAAAAGCCCAGCAATAGAGTCATCGCCATAAGCCGTAATTCAGCTTCACTGCTAAGCCAGCCAAAACCAACAGCGATTAATACATAAAGCCCTCCATTGCCTGTTTTTGAGAAACCTAAAGCTGAATTTTTTAACCATTTTGGGGCATTGCCATTAAATAGCATCAAAAACAAACTTTGGTCCAGTTGGACAACTTTTTTTAGCATGTTGTTCTCACTCATTACTTGCTCCTTTAATTGTGCAAACTCTGTACACAATTTCAGCTTAGGCGGTGAAAATAACAATTGAGTGACGCTTTTAAGACACTAATATTGCTTTTCCTGTTTTAGCGCAATAATTGTTTAAAAAGAGCGCAATTTACTGTTATTAAGTCGTTGTTATTGCATTTAAGAAAGGTATACTGAACATCAGCTCACGTATCTTTAGAAAGGATAGAAAAATGGATTACAGCACTTCAGATTTATGCGATCACTTTGCCGATGTGGTCGATGTGCTCGAACCTATGTTTATTAACTTTGGTGGTCGCCACAATTTTAGTGGCCGTATTAAAACCGTCAAATGTTTTGAAAATAATGAACTGATCCGCGACATACTCTCTCAAGACGGCGAAGAATGTGTATTATTAATTGATGGGGGTGGTTCAACTCGTCGCGCATTAATCGATATCGAGCTTGCTGAACTAGCTGTAGAAAATAACTGGCAAGGCATTGTGGTATACGGTGCAGTACGTCATGTTGATGAACTTGAAGAGCTTGATTTAGGTATTCAAGCAATTGCTTCAATCCCTGTTGCAGCAGACAGCACCGGTGCTGGTGAAGACGGCATTGGCGTTAACTTCGCTGGTGTATCATTCTTTGATGACGACTTTATCTATGCAGATAGCACCGGTATTGTATTATCTGGTGAAGAACTTGAACTGGAAATCGTAGAAGAATAACGAGTGTCAAACCACCTACATATCTATGATGAAGCGACTGTAAAACCTTGGTGTAGCAGTCGCGCTAATGAAAGAAAAGCATGGCAGTCAATAGCCCTACTTGACACTGGTGTTGATCCTTTACAAGCCATGCGCGATGCCGCGCAATTTGGTATTAAGTATGTATTACTAGGTATTTGCGAAGATATCGGGCCACGCGCCAACTTAGGCAATGGTGGTGCCGAAGATGGCTGGCAAGCATTTCTTAAGCGCTTTTTAAATCAACCTGATAACCAATTCTTAGCGAACGAAAAAGTTTTGTTATTAGGCGAAGTCGCGATCAGCGATTTGACTCTTGCGGCGCGCGATTTATCAAACCAAAACCCTCAGCAACTAACACAATTACGCCAGTTATGCGCCCAACTTGATCAACGTGTTGAGCAAGTGCTGAGCTTAATTTTTGCTGCAGGGTTAGAGCCAATCGTTATTGGCGGTGGCCATAATAACTGCCTTGGTATTATTCGCGCATTAAGCAAGCATAAACAGCACCCAATAAACGCGATCAACTTTGACCCTCATGCCGATTTCCGTGACTGTGAAGGCCGCCATAGTGGTAATGGTTTTCGCTATGCATATAACGAGCAACACTTAAATAATTATCATGTTATTGGCATGCACGAGCTGAAAAACAATCAAGCAATTATTGATGCTTTAGCTGCTGCCCAATTTAGTTATGATAGCTACCAAGCGCTGCAAGTTAGGCGCGAAAAAACCTTAACTGAAGCATGCCAGCAGGCACTATATAATCTAATTGATGCACCACTTGGGGTTGAAGTGGATCTTGATAGCATTTCATTAATGCCCGTCAGTGCGTATACCAATTGTGGTTTTAGTGTTAGCGATGCCGAACACTTTGTGCATTTAGCTGCCAGTCAAGTAAACAGCCAATACTTGCATTTATGTGAAGCAGCCCCCAACCAACATCCTAGTGGTATACAGGCCGGAATGAGCGATGCAGGGCAAATAATCACAGCTCTCGTGAATGCTTATTTACAAGCCAAAGCAAACTAAAAAGCGATTACGGATGCTCTATTTGCCATTGTTTTAACCAAGAGATCATGCCAACACTGCTCAGTGGATGACTATAGTAATAACCCTGCGCGGCATAGGCGTTTAAACTTTTTACAAAATTAAGCTGCTCCAGTGTTTCTACCCCTTCGCAAATTACCTTCGCATTTTGTTGGTTATGCATATCAACCATACCACTTATCAAACTACGAACATGGCTTTGATGACTGAAATCAGCTGTTAATGAAGGCGCTATTTTTACATATGCAACGGCTAAATTTGGTAACTTAGCAAGCCAAATAGGGCTATCACCAAGGCCATCCACGCAGACTTTAATACCAATGCTATTTATGCGTGCGACCATTGCTTTACCTTGCTCATCTAAACTCATAAACAGATTAAGTGGACACTCGACAATTAAATCGCCAGCTTGTAGTTGATGTTCGATAAAAATGTGATCAAGGAATTCGATAAATTCTTCATTTAGCATTTCAGAGCCAAATAAATTGATACTCAAAGGCATCGTTATGCCTTCCATGCGCAGTGCCATTGCAAGCTCTGCGGCGCGTTCAATAACAAATGTGGCTAATGAATAAGCAAGCCCTGCAACACGTATATCATCAATAAATCGATTAGCCGATAAAATCCCTTGTCTGGGATGTTGCCAACGTAGTAACAACTCTAAAAATTCAATTTTTTCATCGTGATTGCAAATGATGGGTTGGAAGTACAGTTCAAGTTCGCTAGAAAAATCGATATTTGCTAATTCTTGCAAACGCGCTTGCTGTTCTAGTTGCTCTATTCTCATTTGTTGATGGTACACCACCACTTGTTGTTTTGGGTGGCTATCTAAAGCGAGGTAAGCAAACGAAATTAAATTATCAAAGCTATTTTCTTGTTCATCGCAATCAACGAAACTGGCCCGTGCATTGACTTTAATAGTGCAATTAGCCACATTAAACGGCTTCAAGGTGGCCCCTAGTATTTGATTGATTAATTGCTCATGTAGATGTTTTTGCTGCGCTAAATTACATACAAACGCAAAATTAAGACCGCCAAGGTGAGCTAATTTTTGTTCCCCAGCTAAATTAATCACTTCTTCAATAAGCAGTAGCTGCTTAATACGGTTTGCAGACTGCGCTAATAGTAAATCCCCAAAGTCTCGGCCAATATGCTGATTAACCTGAGCAAACCCCTCCAACCGGATAACCACCAACGCAGCTCGTTGTTGATTGTTTTTACGCCAGTCGTAATAACCTTGGCGTAACTGCTTAATATCGGGAAGATTTAATAACGGCGCAGGCTCCATAAAGTGATTTGTATGCGCTGCGTCATCAGCCTCAGCAACAAGCTCTTCATCATCAAAATAGCCAGACATCGCCAGTACAATGCTCGCCAGCACAATTAAATAAAGAGGTAACTCAAGTAGTAAATGAGCCGCTAAGCACACCGTAAATACGAGTGCTGAGCAACAGCTCAAAGTGAGCATAGTCCACTTATTTTGCGAAAATGCCAGCCATAAATGCAAACCAATACTCAGTGCAAATAGTAACTCCAAAAAGTTAAAGCCGCCGCTTAATACTGCCAGCGCAAGTACCCCATTGCTGAGATAGCTAAAGCGCAGTAATGGCTTTTTAACCACGCACAAGGCACAGATCATCGCCATAAAAATAGCGCCGGCTAAAAAAGTAGGCGTCAATATATTGTTTAAAAAAGCGCTCCCTGCAGAATATTCAAGTCCCGTATTTGTTAACAGCGCAATTAAAATCATTTTTTGAGTACAACATTACAACAGACTAATTTAGTCTACCCAAAATCCACAGATTTAACAGTTTATTCACGCCAAATTGATAACTTAATTGTGCTGGGTGGGATATTTGCCAATGAGCTATATCGGCACGCATGCCGACTTTTAACACTCCGCGATCAGTTAAACCCAATGCTTTGGCGGCATTACGCGTAACTCCGGCGAGAGTTTCTTCAGGAGTTAAGCGAAATAAAGTACACCCCATATTCATCATTAATTGCAAAGAACACAAGGGTGATGTACCTGGATTAAAGTCTGTCGAAATCGCTATTGGTACTTGATACTGCTTTAATAGCTCAATTGGCGGCTGTTTGGTTTCGCGTAAAAAATAAAATGCCCCGGGTAATAATACCGCCACAGTGCCTGCTACAGCCATAGCCTTTACTCCAGCTTCATCTAAATGTTCAATATGATCAGCAGATAACCCATTAAATTCAGCGACTAATTGTGCTCCTTGCTGATTTGAAAGCTGTTCAGCATGACATTTCACTGGCAAATTATGTTTTTTTGCGGCATTAAAAACTCGGCGAGTTTGCTCATTACTAAAACCAACATTTTCGCAAAACACATCGACAGCATCGGCTAAATTTGCAGTGACCACTTGCTCAAGCATCTCATTACAAACCAGATCGATATACTCATCACTGCGACCTTTATATTCCAAAGGTAGGGCATGCGCCCCCAAAAATGTCGTTTTTACATCAATTGGGTGATTTTCACCTAACAAACGTGCCACTTCGAGGATTTTAACTTCATTTTCGCAATCAAGTCCGTAACCAGATTTGATCTCAACGGTACTCACTCCCTCGGCATAGAGGGCATTGAGACGATCCTTCGCGAGCACAAATAAAGCCTCATGATCCGCAGCTCGTGTGGCTGCTACCGTACTAGCGATCCCCCCACCTTGCGCTGCTATTTGCTCGTAACTAACACCTTGTAAACGCTGTTCAAACTCTTCAGCTCTTGAGCCGGCAAACACTAAGTGGGTATGACAATCAATTAAACCAGGTGTTAGCCACTGCCCTTTTGCTGAAAGCATCGGCGTTGCTAATACGTCGAATTTAGGTAAATCGGCCTGTTTACCCAACCACACAATGACACCTTTACGGATTGCCAGCGCTGCATTTTCGATGGCGCCATAAGGTGCTGCAATACTGCAATCCATAGTTGCGATATTGGCATCGGTGATCAATAAATCCCAGTCATTAGCCGGATCATTTGCAGTGATTGTTGTCATATTAACTCCGAAAATTATTTTTTCTCAGTCTAACAAGTCATCTTGTATATACAAGGTAAATATGCCATCTTATAGTTAATAGTAAATTTAAAAGACCATAATAATTTAATGACGACACCTAAGTTCGCACAAATAAAGCAATTTATTGTTGATAATATCCGCAGCGGCGCATGGCTTGAAAACCAACGTGTGGCTTCTGAAAATGAATTGGCCGAACAATTTAGTGTTAGTCGAATGACTGCGCGCCGAGCGTTAAGCGAATTAACCGAAGCAGGTATTCTTACTCGTAGCCAAGGTTTAGGCACGTTTGTTGCCAGTTTTAAATCGCAATCATCATTGCTTGAAATTAAAAATATAGCAGATGAAGTCAAGGCCCGTAACGGCAATTATAGCTGTACAGTATTAGTGCTTGAATCTATCAGCGCCGTTGCGCCAATTGCGATTGCACTGGGTGTTGAAGTAGATAGCGTGGTGTATCGCAGTGTATTAGTGCATAACGAAAACGAACAGCCACTGCAAGTTGAGGAGCGCTTTGTTAACCCGGCACTAGCAACAAGCTACCTTCAACAAGATTTTACTGCGTTAACTCCGCACGAATATTTATCGAGCGTCGCACCATTAACTGAAGCGCGCCATACGGTAGAAGCAATAATGCCTAACAGCGAAATGTGCCAATGGCTTAATTTATACCATGAAGAGCCATGCTTACAGGTGATTAGACGTACTTGGTCATCATCTGGGATTGTTAGTTTTGCCCGTTTAGTATCACCGGGTAGTAAGTATCGCTTAGGCGGACATTTAACTTTTAAAAAGTAATATGTAAAAAATAACATTAGAAAGAATATAAAAATCAAAATGATGCGCTTCACAGCGTATTTTTTGAAACCAATAAGCTTGTATATACAACAGGAGTAATCTATGAACAACAGACTTGATGAATCTCGCGTTATCCGCGCCCCACACGGCGATAAAATCAGCGCTAAGAGCTGGCTCACCGAAGCAGCTAAGCGCATGTTAATGAATAATTTAGATCCTGAAGTAGCCGAACATCCACATGCTTTAGTTGTGTACGGTGGGATTGGTCGTGCAGCGCGTGATTGGCCTTGCTTTGATAAAATCATCGAAACTCTCGACAGACTCGAAGACGACGAAACGCTACTCGTACAATCAGGCAAACCTGTTGGGGTATTTAAAACTCACAGTAATGCACCGCGAGTATTAATTGCCAACTCAAACTTAGTACCTCACTGGGCTAATTGGGAGCATTTTAACGAGCTCGATAAACTTGGTTTGATGATGTATGGGCAAATGACTGCGGGATCATGGATCTACATTGGATCACAAGGCATAGTACAAGGTACCTACGAAACCTTTGTAGCGATGGCAAAACAACATTTTAATGGTGACGCTGCTGGAAAGTGGGTGCTAACCGGTGGCTTAGGCGGTATGGGCGGCGCGCAGCCACTTGCAGCAACCATGGCGGGATTTAGCGCACTCGTAGTTGAATGCGATGAAACGCGTATCGATTTTCGGATCAAAACCCGCTATGTAGATGTTAAAGCAACCGATTTAGATCATGCACTGGAGCTTATCAACGAGGCGTGTGGCAAAGGCGAAGCGCTGTCAGTCGGCTTACTTGGTAATGCCGCTGATGTATTTAGTGAGCTTGTTAACCGAGCTATTACTCCCGATGTAGTGACCGATCAAACCTCTGCTCACGACCCGTTGAATGGCTATTTACCGCAAGGTTGGAGCATGCAACACGCGGCTAAAATGCGTGAACAAGATCCACAAGCGGTTGTCAAAGCAGCTAAGCAATCGATGGCTGTGCAAGTCAACGCAATGTTAGCACTACAACAAGCTGGTGCTGCAACAACTGACTACGGCAATAACATTCGTCAAATGGCATTTGACGAAGGCGTAACAAATGCCTTTGATTTCCCAGGTTTTGTGCCAGCTTATATTCGTCCATTATTTTGCGAAGGAATTGGTCCATTCCGTTGGGTGGCATTATCAGGCGATCCTGAAGATATTTATAAAACCGACGCAAAAGTGAAAGAGCTTATTCCTGACGACAAACACTTACATAACTGGCTTGATATGGCTCGTGAACGTATTCAATTCCAGGGCTTACCTGCTCGTATTTGCTGGGTTGGCTTAAAAGACCGCGCTCGTTTAGCGCTGGCGTTTAATGAGATGGTCAAAAATGGTGAGCTTAAAGCACCGATTGTGATCGGCCGTGACCATTTAGACTCAGGCTCAGTTGCGAGTCCAAACCGTGAAACCGAAGCAATGAAAGACGGCTCAGATGCAGTATCAGATTGGCCATTACTTAATGCATTACTGAATACCGCAGGAGGTGCAACATGGGTGTCACTTCATCATGGTGGTGGTGTAGGTATGGGCTTTAGCCAACATTCTGGCGTAGTCATTGTTGCTGATGGCACCGACGAAGCAGCTGCGCGGGTTGGCCGCGTATTATGGAATGATCCTGCAACGGGCGTTATGCGCCACGCGGATGCAGGTTACGATATTGCAATTAATTGTGCGACCGAGCAAGGCCTCGACCTGCCAATGTTAAATAAGGAATAATCATGTTTAAACTCACCCTAACACCTGGAAAGCTCGATTTAGCAACACTGCGCCAAATTAATTTATCACCAGTGACGTTAACGCTCGCCAAAGATAGCGAGATAAAAATAGCAGCCAGTGCACAAACCGTGCAAGACGTGATTGATCAACACAGAACGGTATATGGCATTAATACCGGTTTTGGCTTACTCGCTAATACTAAAATTGCTGAACATGAATTAGAGTTACTCCAGCGATCCATTGTACTTTCCCATGCTGCGGGCATCGGTGCTTATATGGATGACAGCACAGTACGATTGATGATGGTATTGAAAATTAATTCATTATCACGTGGCTTTTCTGGCATTCGCCTAAAAGTGATCGAATTCTTTATGCAGTTACTTGCTGCACAAGTCTATCCATGCGTGCCAAAAAAAGGCTCGGTAGGTGCATCTGGCGATTTAGCGCCACTTTCACATATGTGTTTACCACTGCTCGGCGAAGGCGAAATGCGCTATCAAGGTAAACTCATTAGCGCTGCTGACGGTCTTAAAATAGCCGGTCTTGAGCCATTAACACTGGCTGCTAAAGAAGGCTTGGCTTTGTTAAATGGCACTCAAGCCTCTACCGCATTTGCGCTTCAAGGGTTATTTCGGGCTGAGGATTTATATGCACAAAGCTGCGCGATTGGCTCAATTAGTATTGAAGCAGCAATGGGAAGTCGCTCGCCATTTGATGCACGTATTCATGAAATTCGTGGCCAACTTGGTCAAATCGATACCGCGGCAATGTTTCGCGATATGCTCGGTGAACATTCACAGATCAGCGAAGCTCATGTGGATTGTGAAAAAGTACAAGACCCGTATTGCCTACGCTGTCAGCCACAAGTACTTGGTGCATGCTTAACACAAATTCGCCAAGCCGCCGAAGTGTTGTTGTGTGAATCTAATGGTGTAACCGACAACCCATTAGTATTTGCTGATGTAGGCGATATTATTTCGGGAGGTAACTTCCACGCCGAGCCTGTGGCTATGGCAGCCGACAATTTAGCATTAGCGATTGCCGAAATTGGTGCACTAGCTGAGCGTCGAATTGCGTTACTGATTGATTCAAACTTATCAAAGTTGCCACCTTTCTTAGTTGAAAACGGCGGCGTTAATTCAGGCTTTATGATTGCACAAGTAACCGCAGCAGCATTAGCGTCTGAAAATAAATCATTGGCGCACCCTGCTTCTGTGGATAGCTTACCAACTTCAGCGAACCAAGAAGACCATGTTTCTATGGCAACTTTTGCAGCACGTCGTCTGCAAGAAATGGCTGATAACACGCAAGGCGTACTGGCAATTGAATGGTTGGCATCTGCACAAGGGTTAGAATTTAGAAAGCCATTGCAGGCATCAGCCAAAGTTGAACAAGCTAAAGCAACACTGCGTACAAAAGTGAGCTACTACGATAAAGACCGTTATTTTGGCCCAGATATCGAAGCAGCTAATTTATTATTACAGCAAGGTGAGTTGTGTAATTTATTACCTAAAGGCGTATTACCGTCGTTTTAAATAGCAAACTGATAGTTAAAACCAAGTGATTCAATAGCCGAACCATCAATGATGCGTTCGGCGCTTTCGTCACTCGTAAATGTAGGAGGGGTTGTTCCGTATTGCTGGCATTTTTGCTGATAGTAATCTGCTTTGCTTGGATGAGCTGGATTGACGACATTGTAAATTGGCGCTGCAACTTGCCAATTCTCCAACACACTAACAATCGCATTAATAACATCTTGTTGCTGCACCATATTAACGGTTTGGTTGCTCGAACTTTGTAGTTCTTTGCCTGCCACAAAACGCCCAGGCTCTCGCTCTGGCCCAATTAAACCACCGAGTCTAAGTACTTTTCCACCCGCATTTAATACCAGTTGCTCAGCATCAATTAATGGCTGTTGGCGTGCAGTACTTACTTTAATCTCACTTTGCTCTGTATAGGTTAGATTATCTTGATCATAAACAGCCGTTGATGAACACAACAAAAAACCTTTTGCATTCATGGTGCCTGCCAGTTCAATGGCTAATTTTAACGTGGCTAAATAATGGCTATCAGCGTGGCGACTACGTGGTGGTATAGCACACACCCACCACGCATTATATAAATCTAGTTGATGAACTAATTGCTGATCTGCAAATACTAACTGGCGCTGAAAAGCATGTTGATGCTCAGCGCTACGATGAGTGCCTTGAACATCCCAGCCTTTTGCAAGCTGTTGTAAGCACAATGGCTGACCCAACCAACCTGCGCCCAATACTATTAATTGGTCTTTATTTGTACCCGCCACGCAACATTCCTCTTACAATTAAATAGAAATTTGTTCACTTCTCTCATCGCACACAATAGCGATTAAGATAAAGATATGATTAGATAAGAGTGCTTACTCTACTAAATAATAAGAATGTGTGCACTTATGTTACGAAATCTATCATTACGAAAAAAAATCCTGTTATTAATTGGTGGCACTATCAGTGTGCTGTTACTTATTGCCTCGGCTTACTTTGTGAACCATATAGCCGCCTTGTCTCGTCAAAGTATTGAACGCGAAGCATACAGCTACTTACAAAGTGAACAGCTGTCAATGCAGAGCTATTTTGCTCAATATGGCAAAGTTGTAGAAACTTTTGTGAATAATCCTCATCTCGTTAACTGGTTTGACGCATGGGATAAACGCGACCAAACACTCCAAGGTGCGCTAGGCTACGACGAAGTAAATCAAGACTTTATACGCATTAGTGGCAATGATGAAAATATTCTCTCGGCATTTTTTGCCTCCGCCAAAACCGGTGAATATTTTAAAGAGCATGAACGTACTACCCACTATAATGGCCAGCCGTATTACGCTTATAAACGTGGTTGGTGGCAAGATGCATTAAAAATTAACCGTTTATATGTCGGGCCCATTTCAGTTGATTTAACCACAGGTAATGCCTCTGCGGTTGTGCAACAGCCTGTTTATAATAAGCAACGCGAACTAATTGGTTTTGGTGGCGTAGATTTACAACTGAATAAAATCAATAAAATGGTCGAAGATATTCGTTTTAACGGTCAAGGTTTTGGCTTTTTACTCGATGGCGACCAAAAAGTGGTGCATTTCTCAAAACGTACCAACCATAAACTTTCAATCACCGATGAAGGCCCTAACGGTAAAGAAGGCTTAGAAGTACTTGAAAAACAATTTAGCGACACGCAAGGCTTCAGTGCGCTCAACCAGCAAATGAAAAATAACGTCGCTGGTGATGCCAAAGTAACCTTGCAAGGGCAAGAGTACTTTGTGGTTTATAACCGCTTACAATTAGAGCATCCTTATCTAAACTGGTACGTGGGTATTTTAGTGCCACACACTATGATTGATGAGCCAGTAAATGACGCGGTCATGACCACCACCAGCTCGGTCGTTATTATTTTATTAATCATCATCGCAATGATTTTGTGGGCCACACAGATGATCTCACAACCGATCATCACCTTAACCCATATTATGCGCGATATTGCTTCTGGGGATGGCGATTTAACCCAAAAAATTACTATTGATAGCAAAGATGAAGTTGGCCAGTTAGCTCATCATATGAATACCTTTATCGATAAATTACGCGTTATGATGCTTAATACCGCAGTACAGGCTGAACAACTTACCGATGCGGCGGCACAATTAAAATCGGTTTCGCAACAAACTAATGACGAAATTCAACAAGAAAAACAGCAGGTTGATAGTGTTAGCGCTGCAGTAACCGAAATGGCGACCACGGTTATGGAGATCTCGCGTAATGCACAACACACCAACAATGCAGCTGAGGAAGTCCAACAGATCACCGCAGATGGCGCCACTCGCTCGCAAAATGCACAAAGCGTGATGACCGCCTTAGCTGACCATATTGGCGAAGCTGCTAAAGTGGTCGCAGGCCTAGAGCAAGAAAGTGGTAACATCGGCGCCGTAGTTGATGTGATCAATTCCATTGCAGAGCAAACCAATTTGCTGGCGCTGAACGCTGCAATTGAAGCCGCCCGTGCTGGTGAGCAAGGCCGTGGCTTTGCGGTCGTAGCCGATGAAGTTCGCTCGTTGGCCAGTCGCACACAAGAGTCAACTGATGATATTCGCAACATGACCTCACGCTTACAGCAAATTGCACAGCAAGCTTCAACTATGATGCAACAAGGACAAGAGCGCGCGCAAAGCTCGGTTACGCAAACTCAAGAAGTACTAGATGCATTGCAAAACATTGCTGACTCAGTGACTAAAGTACAAGATCAAAGTCATCACATTGCCACCTCAACCGAGCAACAAACGGTGGTTGCCGAAGATATAAATAATAGTTTAGCGGCAATTAATCACTTAGTGAACAGCACTGCAGATCATGCCCTTGAGCTTGCTGATGAAGCCAGGGACCTTAACGAGCTTGCCAGCTTACTAAATAAAACAGTTAATCAGTTTAAGCTTAAGTAAGCCAATATTGATAAGCAAAAGAGTGCTCCGGCACTCTTTTTTGTTGTAGATCAATATTCCCTCGACGCATCCTTTTTATACTAACGAAAATGATATAAAAGGTGCGCGTGATGATTAATTTACCCAAATGGGATCAAAGCTTAATAAATAAGTACAATGTGTCTGGACCAAGATACACCTCCTACCCCACAGCATTGTCGTTTAATGATGGCTATCAACAACAAGACTTGATCAGTGCAATTAACTCATCAAACAGTCGCAGCTTATCTTTATATATCCACATTCCGTTTTGCAGTCAGCTTTGCTATTACTGTGGCTGTAACAAAGTAATAACCCGCCATCAATCAAAAGCTGACTTATACCTAGATTATCTTGAAAAAGAAATCATCGCTCAAGCGCTGCTATTTGATAGCTATCAAGTACAGCAACTGCATTTAGGCGGTGGCACGCCCACTTTTTTAACAACCAGCCAAATGAGCCGTTTAATCGCGCTACTTGAGCTGCACTTTAAGTTTGCTCCCGATGCAGAGCGTGGTATTGAAATAGACCCTCGCTCACTGGCAACTGACATGCTCAGCCACTTGCGTAGCCTTGGCTTTAACCGTGTATCATTTGGCATTCAAGATTTTAATGATGATGTACAGCTTGCCGTTAACCGTCCACAAAGTGCTGATGCAGTAAAAAGTTTGATTGGTGAAGCCCGTGAACTCGGCTTCAAATCAATTAATGCAGATATGATTTATGGCTTACCACTGCAAACCCCTGAGAGCTTTAAAGAGACTATTGAGCAATTAATTGCCCTTAGTCCTGATCGTGTATCGGTATTTAATTACGCGCACTTACCGGATCGCTTTGCCGCTCAGCGAAAAATTAAGGATGCAGATTTACCTAGCGCTCACGATAAGCTCACCATGTTTAAGAATACCTTAGAACAAATGAGTAACGCAGGTTATCAGTTTATTGGTATGGATCACTTTGCAAAAACCAGTAATGAGTTAGCTATTGCACAAAATAGTCAGCAATTACATCGTAATTTTCAAGGCTACACCACTCATGGAGACTGTGATTTGCTGGGTTTAGGGGTGTCATCAATTTCACAAATTGGCACTGCTATTTTGCAAAATCAAAAAGAGTTAAAGCATTACTATCACGCGATTGATAATCAGCTTGGCAGTGCAATCAGCAAAGGTATGAAACTTGATAATGATGACGTTATTCGCGCTGATGTGATCAAACAGCTTATTTGCCACTTTGAACTGAATATGCAAAGTATTGCTAATACCTATCAACTCGACTTTAAAGATTACTTTGCCAGCTCACTGCAAGCTCTTGAGCCACTAATAGCAGATGGCATGGTGACTATCGATGCAGACTTAATAACCGTCACAGCACGCGGCAATTTGTTTATTCGTATCATTTGTATGTGTTTTGATGCTCATTTACAAAAACAGATTAACGCGACTCGGTTCTCTCGGGTAATTTAATCTGAGTGCACAAGCATAAAAAAAGCAGACCGAGGTCTGCTTTTTTATTGATACTGTAAAATTAGTTAAACACCACGTTTTCGCTACCAGGGGCTGCTTTAAACTCTTCAATGATTTTCTCACAGTCAGCTTTAATTTGCTCTGCATGAGTTTCTTCAGCACGCCAGCGAGCGCTGTCTTGTTTAAATATTTCTTTTTTCGAATATTTTTTACGAGCGTCATGAGTTGGCATTTCTTTTACCACTTCATACATCGCAAATATGCCTGGATAACGCCCAGGAAGGTCTTCGTCATCCTCAAAGCTGTATTGCGACATTAGCACCCAAATACGCAAACACCCTTCTGAGAACTCACATTGCTCTTGGTGCATAGCACGGGCGATTAAATGAATGCTGTCTGCGAGCTTGGCATTACGCTCTAAGCGCGACTTAGCTAACTTAGCTTGCTGCTTTACCTGCTCTTTCGCGATCAGTTTTTTTTGCGCACTGAGCTTATACAGTAATTGGCCAGCATAAAATGCCAGCCCCGCAATGATCACAGCGCCAACACTCAGAGCCAAGATCATTATGTTCATTATTTATCGTCCTCGTCATCTAACCATTCATTGGCTAAATCATTCGACAAGTAATGATCAAAGTCACTATTAGCTTCTTCGCTAAACTCTTCATCATCAAAATCGTCAGCTTCGTCTTCAATACCAAGCAATTCACATAACACTTGATGACGTGCAATACGGCTGTTGAAGTATTTAGCATCTTTACCTGTTAATAACTGGCCACTTTCATGTAACTCAACCAGCTTCAATAAGCGCTCATCATTTTCTAGCGCTTCTAATTCTTGCTCTGGTGAAAGCTCAGGCTGAACTACTTTTTTCAGTTCAACTTGTGGCTTCAAGTTACGTTTAAGCTCAATAACTGGTTCAACTGCAACGGCAATTAAAGGGATTGGTTTTTTACTACCAACACGTTTGTCTTTATGTTGCTGATTACTATTACTCTCAGGCTGTAAAGCGTCTATCGAATTACGTGAACCTGGCTTTGCACCTTTGGTCTTTTTAACGCGTTGTTCTTTCAATGCACGCATTTCTTTAAGCTTATCTTTGCTTAAACGAACAGGACCGTTAGACGGGATTTTACGTGACTTTTTAGTTCTACTCATATCTTGATCATCTCACTTAAGAGGTTTTGAGCAACGCGCATTTTGGCGTTGCGATGCTGGCCTTGCCAGAAGAATTCGGTTTGTGCGGATTGAGGTTGGGTAACTCGACTACTTGCGCACTTTCTATACATTTAAGTATAAACGATGGCTATTGTAACAGGACAAATAAAAAGGCGGTAGAGAAAACATCTCTACCGCCTGCTAATCTGAGCGCCATTTAACTGGACACTTCTCCCTTCGACTTTTTAGTCTTTATTATTGTTATTATTTTTGTTGTTCCATGTTGTTATTATTTTTACCTTCCGTGTAGCATTCCATTTTGTTTTTATTTTAAACTTCCGTGAGATTTTATTATTCTCGGTCTTCATTGACTCTTTTTTAATATTCCTTCGGTGACATCAACCGATGTCTTATCCCCGATAATCACGTCACACTACTTTCCGTGTAGTTTAGTCCATTTTGTTCTTATTGTTTCAGCGACAGGGGTTAATTTACGCATTAATAATTTTGTTACAACTAATTTATATAATTTTTCTTACGCAATACAAATTGCAACATAACCAAAACATTAAATTACAATAAGTTATGATAAAAACAAAAATAAAAATAGGATTTAGCTTACAGCAAGGCATGGTCAATGTCTTACAAGGAAAGAGGTAATATCGACAAAACACAAATACAAAAAAAGCAGCTTACGCTGCTTTTTGTAACCACTATAGATTTTAGGATTAATAATAAAACTAATCTATACTACTTTAGTGTAGTCCACCTAAGTACTTAGAAAGCACTTCGATATCTTTGTCTGTTAGCTTGGTGGCAATATCTTGCATCATGCCATTTAAATCATTATGACGCACACCATCACGGAATTTCTCAAGTTGTGACTTGATGTATTCTGGATGTTGAAAAGAAATTTTTGGAAACTTAGCTAATGATGAGCCATTACCACGTGGGCCATGACATGCTGCGCATGCTGGAATACCACGTTCTGCGTCACCTGCTTTATAAAGCATGGCGCCAACGTCAACGATATCTTTAGGTGTTGCACCCTCTGACATGTTAAGTGACGAAAAATAAGCAGCCAAATCTTTCATGTCTTGATCGTTCAATGGCATTGCCATCGCGCTCATGACTGGATCCATACGACCCTCTTTACCACCTGAAGTCATACCTAACTTCAATTCAGTAAGTTGCTTATAAATATAATCCGCGTGTTGGCCTGCAAGTTTTGGGTAGATATTAACCGGCGCGTTACCGTCTGGGCCGTGACAAGCCGCACACGTTGCTGATTTTTCTTTACCTGCGTTTACATCGCCATCAAATGCTGTTGCGTTGCTTGCTGACAACGCACCAAGCAATATAGTTAAAGATAGTGCTATTTTTTTCATGGTGAATTCTCTGTTTCCGACCCTGTATCATCTACAATATGGATGTTGTGATTTACATATTCTACACGATAATAAATTCTCTGGCACGTTTTCTACTCATATTAAACTTATAAATTATAGGGTTTTGACCTAGATTAAGCTTTGGCCGTATCATTTTAGTTGATTTTAGGCTGCTATCTTAGTCTAAATCCGCTTTTTAATAGTGTAGTAATAGTATAAAATGCGCCCCTTAAGTGAACTTTAATTAAGTAAAGTTTACTCGCTGTAATACTTAATTAAGTTTCTAGGAGAGCCTGTGCTCAAATCTCGTATCAAATATAACACTGCGTCGTTCGTTACCAGCGCTCCAGATATCACTAAATTGCCTGCTGATACGGGAATTGAAGTTGCCTTTGCTGGCCGCTCCAACGCCGGTAAGTCTAGTGCTCTTAATGCATTAACTGACCAAAAGCTGGCACGTACTAGTAAAACCCCTGGTCGTACGCAACTGATCAACACATTTGAATTAGCCGATGTTGATGATATGCGCCTAATCGATTTACCTGGCTATGGTTTTGCTAAGGTACCGATCGAAATGAAAAAGAAATGGCAAAAGTCATTAGGTGAGTACCTGCAAAAACGTCAAAGTTTAAAAGGTATCGTGATCTTAATGGATATTCGTCATCCTCTTAAAGATTTAGACCGCGATTTAATTAATTGGGCAATTGGTAGTGAAATTCCAGTATTGGCGCTATTAACTAAAGCCGACAAACTAAAGCAAGGTGCACGTAAAGCACAGGTGCTGCAAGTTCGTCGCGAGTTAAGCAGCTTAGAAGGTGATATTACCGTTCATGCGTTTTCATCTTTAAAAGGCACAGGATTACCTGAAGTTGCTAAGAAATTAGATGAATGGTTCCTAGGGCCAATTGTTGCAATACCACCTACTGATATTGAACAAACGCCTGAATCAGATGCTTAATCACACGTTTAAGTAAAAACGCTGACCCGCAGATTGAATGAAATAGCCTTGCTTATCAGCTTGTGCTATTTCTGCCCACTGATAAAACACACTTCTTGATACTCGAGCACTACAGCCATACGGTAACTGTAAATACGGCACATCATTGCCCTGATAATCTTGTACTACTAAAGGTTGTTCGCAGGTTACTAGCCAAGTTCGCTGTAAATTATCCACACAACATAACACTTGCCCTTGCTCTGTCATTTCAAAGCGCCAATTAACGATTATAAAGGGAGCATCATGGACAGTAATAGCTATTTTTTCGATTGGTGTTTTTAAGTAAAAAGTATCCTGCTCTTTGCAAAGAACTGAGGCAAACAGCTTAACCATAGCGATACGAGTAATTTTACTGCCACCGTATAACCACTCACCTTGCTGATTGATGATAATTGGCAGCTCGCCACAATGCTGCGGCTGCCATTGAGAAAATGGCTTGCTTGGCTGCTCAAGTGCAGTGGCAAGCTCATTCAAAGAGTGCATTATTTAAGCTTGTTCATCGTTAATGAAAAACTAACCGGTACTGCCGTTGCTATCGATGGTAAACCTGCTAACTTTTGCAATTGCATAATGCCATCAATGACAGCAAAGTCTGCGCCATTAATGATAATTGGGCTCATTGATGAAACGCTGATATCCCCTTGCGATGACAAGTTGGCGATAACATCCACTGTAATCTCTTTCTTAGCACCATGAAAATCAAGTTCAGCACTAATACCTTTAAATACATGTTGGCCAGGCTTAAGCGCTTTTAATTGCTTGCTTAAATTAGCTGTTATGGTTGCGGTTGGAAACTTCGCTGTTTCAAATAACAACTTGGTCATGCGTTCATTACGGATAGGGATCATCGTTTCAACTGAGCTCAGATCAATATCAACTGAGAAAGAGCCATCATCAGCTAAACTACCTGACACATTTTTGAAGTGATGCACTTCAGCAATACTATTTGACTTAATAGACACAAAACTTACTTTGCTTTGATCATTGTTAACCTGCCAATCAGCACAGGCAACACCAGAGACTAATAGGCTTGATAACGAAAGACCTAATATCGCAATTGATTTAACCATCACGCATTCCTTTCAAAATGAAAATGAGATTCAATGGTATCACTTGTTCTATGAAGTGCAATCAATAGCATAATAAATAACAGAGACAAAAAAACGACCCAACAAATTAATGCTGGGCCGGTATAGCAAACTGGGGAGAAGCTATCAATACGAGCACCCTTTCGAGTGCATCATCAACAGGATGTCCTACAGGATGAGGACGACGCGGACTTTACCAAACTAACCATGATAAATAAACTAAATACAGGTACTAACTAGTCGAATTGATAAACATATAACTAATACTACAAATTGCATGTTAATTTAACTTAATATTAACATTGAATTTCAGCTCAAAATTTGCTCTATTAACTAATTAGAATAAAAACTCCACACACTTTGTCTGTAAACAGCAGTTCAAAGCGTGATCAAACACACACAATAAAAGAGCACTGATCATGAAAAAAATAACCACTCTATACTTATGCTGCCTGCTATTTATCTTCAGTAATAGCGCTAATGCAGGCTATACCCAAACTAAATACCCAATTGTATTAGCACATGGCTTGATGGGTTTTGACGATGTATTAGGTGTCGATTATTTTTATCGGGTACCAGCAAGCCTCAGTCGTGATGGCGCACAGGTTTTCGTCACGGCCGTATCCTCGCTGAATAGTTCTGAACAACGAGGCGAGCAGTTACTACAGCAAGTTGAACAGATTATTGCACTAACTGGTACAACAAAAGTAAATCTCATTGGTCATAGTCAAGGTGCGCAAAGTATTCGCTATGTTGCCTCACTACGCCCCGACTTAGTTGCCTCAGCGACCAGTGTTGGCGGTGTTAATTTTGGTAGCCCTGTTGCTGATGTGGTGCGCCAAGGACTGACTCCTGGATCTAAGCTAGAAGGTATAGCTAAAACAGCCTTTGATGCATTTGGCGGGTTAATCGCATTACTCTCTGACAATAGTCAGTTACCACAAGATGCGCTTGGTGCACTGGAGAGCTTAACCACTGAGGGCGCGCTGGCCTTTAATCAAAAATATCAAGAAGGCCTACCTGCTGAGCAATGCCAGCAAGGACCTATGTATGCCAGTAATGGCGTATATTACTTTTCTTGGAGTGGTACTCGAACTTTAACAAATATATTTGACCCATCAGATGCAGCACTGGCGATCACTGCAATACTGATCCCAGGCGATGACGATGGCTTAGTCTCTCGTTGTAGTAGCCATTTAGGTTATGTATTAAAAGATAATTACCGCATGAATCACCTTGATGAAGTGAATCAACTGATTGGCTTTCATCATTTATTTGCAACCGATCCACTGACAGTCTACCGTCAACATGCTAATCGCTTAAAAAAATTAGGCTTATAAACAATGAAGCGGTTGCTCATTTTAGTGCTAGTGATATCTATCACTAGCACCGCTATGATTTTTTTACTCAGCGACGATAAGCTTACAAGTGCAACGCCACCAAATGTCGATCAACCGATGGCAATCGATAGCATTTTTGAACACGTTATTTTAGCTAGCCAAGAGTCCGGTGAGTTTAGTGCTTCGCAGGCTCTAGAACAGTGCGAAAAGTTAGCTGCATGCGAAATCAATAGTGAGTTATTTAATCGCTACCTCAGCTTTAAAATAGCGCTGGCAGAGCTGCAGCAACAACTCGCTCATTTGCCGCTAAGCGAACAATTAATTGCAATGATCGCTTTTCAACAACGCTACTTCAATGCAGCTGAAATTACTCTCTTATTTAACGATGATAATGAGTGGCAGCACTATACAATTGCCAAGCTTGAAATTAATCAGAACAACCATATTAGTGATGAATTAAAGCAACAATTGTTATCTAATTTAGAGGGCGAGCAACCTGAGCGTATTACCCAGGCACTTAAACCTAGTAACGATCTAAAAGCTTTAAACACTGAGCTAAAAGATGCCCTGCAACAACAAGACTACAATCAACTAGCAGCGGAATTTGGCGATGCTGCGGCAACAAGGTTAATCGCTCTAGAGCAACAGCGCCGGCAATGGCAAACATTGAGTGAGCAACTCACACAACAAATTAAACAGTTAAAGCAACACTATGAGCCACAACAAGCAGAGCAAAAAATTACCCAGCTACTTGATGAGCATTTAACCACAAATCAAAAGCGACGGTTTTTAGTGTTATATCCATTGCATTAAATGAGTGACCTACTATAGCGTTAAGAAAGTAGCCGAATGGCCACCTTTTAAAAAAAACTGACTACCCTATTCACAGACATAAAAAAGCGCGGCTTCACTCAATGCAGCCGCGCTTATATGATTTAAAAAGCTCAGTGATTAATGGGCTTGTTGCCAATTATCTCCGCTATCAGCTTCAACCACTAATGGCACATCTAATTTCGCAGCATCAGACATTAACCGGCAAATTTCTGCGGTGTATTGCTCAACACACTCAGTTTTGATTTCAAATACCAATTCATCGTGTACTTGCATCAGTAATTTAACCGTATTCGGTGCTTGTTCATACACCCATTTGTTGACTGTTAGCATGGCTTTTTTGATGATATCAGCAGCGGTGCCTTGCATTGGTGCATTAATCGCAGCACGTTCGGCTCCTTTACGGCGCGCGCCATTACGGGCGTTGATCTCTGGTAAATGTAAGCGACGACCAAAAATAGTTTCAACATAGCCATTTTCAGCAGCTTTCTCACGGGTTGATTCCATGTACTCAAGCACACCAGGGAAACGTTCAAAATACTTATCAATGTAATGTTGCGCTTCATGGCGCGGAACATCAAGTTGACGTGCCAAACCAAATGCCGACATCCCATAAATTAAACCAAAGTTAACCGCTTTAGCTTTACGGCGCATATCCGTGGTTACATCTTCTAACTCAACACCAAACACTTCCGCAGCAGTTGCACTGTGTACATCAAGACCATTGGCAAACGCATTTAACAAGCCTTTATCTTGCGATAAGTGCGCCATGATACGTAGTTCGATTTGGCTGTAATCGGCAGCCACTATTTTATAGCCATCTGCAGCAATAAAAGCCTCACGAATACGGCGTCCTTCTTCTGAACGAATAGGAATATTTTGCAGATTAGGATCGCTTGAACTTAATCGGCCAGTTGCCGTTACCGCTTGATGATAAGAAGTATGCACACGCTTCGTTTGCTCATTCACTATCAGTGGTAATTTATCAGTGTAGGTTGATTTAAGCTTAGATAAACCTCGGTGCTCAATAATAACTTTAGGCAGCGGGTAATCGTGAGCCAACTCTTGTAGTACTTCTTCAGCTGTAGAAGGTGCGCCTTTTGGCGTTTTTTTAATAACTGGCAGTTCAAGTTTTTCAAACAACAATACTTGTAATTGCTTTGGTGAGCTTAAGTTAAATGGTTCACCAGCAATCTCATGCGCTTCTTTTTCCAGCTCAATTAAACGCTCACCCAAACGCTGGCTGTGCGCGGCAAGCATTTTACTATCAATCGCAACACCGGTGCGCTCAATATCTGAAATAACGCTGACAAGCGGCATCTCTATATCTTCAAATACCGATTTAAGCTTTCCATCGGCTGCAAGTTTCGGCCATAATACTTGGTGTAAACGAAGCGTAATATCCGCATCTTCTGCGGCATAAGGTGCCGCTTTATCAAGTTCGATTTGATTAAATGTCAGCTGCTTTTTACCTTTACCAGCAATGTCTTCAAAACTGATATTTTTATGGCCTAAATATTTTAGCGCCAACGAGTCCATATCATGGCGAGTACCAACACTATTAAATACGTAAGATTCAAGCATAGTATCGAATTTAATACCCTTTAGCTCAAAACCGGCATTAGCCAATACACTCTTATCATATTTTAAATTTTGACCAACTTTTGCTTTGTTTTCATCAGCTAAAATTGGCCCGATCTTCGCCATCACCGTCTCTAAACTTAACTGTTCGGGCGCGCCAGGATAATCATGGGCAACCGGTAAATACACGGCTTCGCCAGCTTTAACAGCAAAACTCATCCCGACAAGTTTAGCTTGCATGTAATCAAGGCTGGTTGTTTCAGTATCAAAGGCAAATAGTTCAGCGGCATTTAATTGCTCGACTAAAGTATCTAATTGCTCTGTTGTCAGGATTGTTTCATAGTGAGCATCAGCCACTTGCGGTAATTCATTCGCTTCACTGGGGACAGCCAAGTGAGTGTCTGCATCTTTTGGATTATCTAATAACTCAGCTAACCAGCGACGGAACTCACACTCGCCATACAAGGCAATCAGTTCATCGCGATTTGGCTCTTGCAATTTAAAGGTATCTAAGTCTGATTCAACTTCAACATCGCATTTAATGGTAGCCAGTTCATAACTTAGCGGTAAATGATCGACTGCGGCGGCAAGCTTTTCGCCGATCTTACCTTTGATCTCATCAGCATGATCAAGCACACCTTGTAATGATCCGTATTTTTGTAACCACTTAACCGCCGTTTTAGGGCCGCATCCATCGACACCTGGGATGTTATCTACTTTATCGCCCATCAAAGCTAAGTAATCGATGATCAGTTCAGGACCAACGCCAAATTTTTCAACCACAGTGTCTGGATCAGAAATACTGTCGGTCATGGTATTGATCAAAGTGACATGCTCATTCACTAACTGAGCCATGTCTTTATCACCGGTTGAGATCAATACATGGCGCTGCTGCTCTGAAGCAATACGGGCAAATGTACCAATCACGTCATCCGCTTCAACACCCTCAATACTAATAAGCGGAAAACCCATCGCCCTAATAATATCGTGCAGTGGCGCTATTTGCGTGCGCAAATCATCGGGCATTGGCGGGCGGTTGGCTTTGTACTCACTGTACATATCATTACGGAAAGTTTTACCTTTAGCATCAAAAACCACCACCATATGGCTTGGATCATACTGTTTGATCAGGCTTTTCATCATGTTAACAACGCCATAAATAGCGCCTGTTGCTTCACCTTTTGAGTTAGTTAAATGCGGTGGTGAATGATATGCACGGAATAAGTAGGAAGAGCCATCGACTAAAATAAGTGGATTTTCAGGGATCTGAGCCATGATGTAATTGGATCCTAAATGAGAGAAAACGAAATATCTGTAAGCATGCCATAAGGGCACGCATAAAACGACTGTGAATTAAGCTTTGTTTAAACCGTTAAATAAGAGTAAGTTGTGGATAACTATGTAGATAACACCCACAAGCTATTCCTCCAAAGTAATTTAAAACTACTTAGAAACAAGTTAAGTGTATGTTTTGTTTTAAAAAGATAATACGAGGTTCTTTTTTTATTATTTTTATCACAATGTGGAAAAACATTTTATTGCTTTGCTTGATTGTGGCTTTTTACAACTAAAAAACGGTTAATTCATTCCTTATAAATAACCGGACGAGCATTCTATCACAATGGATCAAAGATCATAGCGATCCTTTATAATTTTTTCCTATTAGCCAACTTAAAAAAAAGCATATAGCGCGTTTTTGCTCTGCCTCGAGTGGATTGATCAAATAAAAATAATCTTTAACTCATCATTATTGATGATCACAAAATGATCTTAATAAGGCCATAACAGTCAGCAAAAGTCATGCTAAACTGACTTTATGAATAATAAATAAGGGCATAGTATATGAAAAAAATAGCTGTAATTTTAGCAGGTTGTGGAGTTTATGACGGTGCAGAAATCAACGAAGCCGTATTAACGTTATTACATATTGCCAAAGCCGGAGCAAGCTACCAGTGTTTTGCCCCTGATATTGAGCAATTGCACACGATCAATCACCTGAATGGGGAACAAATGACCCCTAACCGGAACGTATTAGTCGAAGCGGCACGCATTGCCCGTGGCGATATCAAAGCGTTAACACTGTTAGATGCTAATGACTTTGATGCTTTGATTGTGCCTGGTGGATTTGGCGCGGCTAAAAACCTGTGTGATTTTGCGATCAATGGTGCGCAAGCACAATTAAACCCTGAAATGCTCCGTGCTGCTAAAGCATTTGCGAATGCCAAAAAACCAGCAGGCTATATGTGCATTGCTCCAGCAATGATCCCATTGATCTACAGTGCTGGCGTAAAAACCACTATTGGTAATGATGTTGATACTGCCAACGCACTACAAAGTTTAGGCGCTCAACACATTAATTGTGCAGTAGATGATATTGTAATTGATGAGCAACATAAACTCGTAAGCACTCCAGCTTACATGTTAGCGCAATCAATTTTAGATGCTGATGCAGGTATTGAAAAACTAGTCGCTGCGCTTTTGAAAATGAGCTAATTAGGTGCTAAAAAAACCGCAAATCAGTCATTCTAAAGTAGCTGCTTTGTTGCGCTGGCGCAAAAAAATAGTGTTTTTTCATAAGAAAAATACATCGTAGCGTTTTATAAATTGCGGCTTAGCGTTATAATCGTTCTAAATTCCGTCATCTATCGTGATTGATCACGTTCAAATCGAAGTGAGCAAGGCAAAATGAAAAAACTATCAGCAGCATTATTATTGCTAGCAACCACCGCATACGCACAGCCATATGATAACTCTATGACTGAAGATGCGATCAAAAAACGTATCGCGCCTATAGGTGCCGTTTACTTTGAAGGCGATAAAGCAGCAGTTGCTGAAGTGCCAACAGGTCCTCGTACCGGTGAACAAGTTTACCAAGGTGCGTGCTTTGCATGTCATGGTACTGGCGCACTTGGTGCACCAAAATCAGCAGATGACTGGGCTCCACGCTTAGCGAAAGGCGCTGACACGCTTCTAAGTCATGCAATTAATGGTTTTAATGCAATGCCACCACGCGGTACATGCATGGATTGCTCAGATGATGAAATAAGCGCAGCTATTGATTTTATGAGCAAAAAATAATACTTAATTCTGTACTGTTTTTTTATTAAGGCTGATTTTTATCAGCCTTTTTCATTATAAAAATAAATATCCCCACACCTTTATCACTACTTATTATTATCATTTTCTAATACTATTGGCCGCTTGACGATTAACCAAAAAAGTGAAAATATAAGTCCAATAAATATACAATAATAAAAATCGGTTTAATGTCACTGGAAGATATAACAGCTTTACTACATAAGCTGGAGCATAAAAATAATCGTTTAAAAGCTCTAGTCCAAAAGTATAAGCAATCCCACCACTTACAAAATGCCCTGATCCAATTATCAGAGCAAGCTAGTTCTGTTGCCGAATTAACGCTACTTTACCCTGCTATTCATGATATTTTGCAAGATTATATGCCAAGTAAAAGTTTTTACGTGGTGCTGTTAAATCAATTTAGTAACACCCTTGAACTCTCTTACTTTGCTGATGAAAAAGATGGTATCTCTGTGCCACTTAATCAAGATAATAATTTTATCCAAGGTGTCACTGGGTATGTTTTTAAACAAGGTAAAACCACCTACTTCCAAGGTGATGAAATGCAGGCTGCTGCCAACAAGGGGTTATTTAAATTACTTGGCACACCAGCAGAACATTGGGTAGGCGTGCCGGTATACCGAGAACAAAGCATTATTGGGGTGCTTGTCGCACAAAGTTACGATAAACAACAAAACTACTCTGAGCAACAAATCGAGCTATTAGAAGTAATGTCGCTCTACTTATCAACGGCTATCGAGCGGGTAAAAAAACGCGAACTATTAGAGTCTGAAGTAAAAATAAGAACTCGCGCATTAACGCAAAGTAATGAAGCACTTAACCTCGAAGTAGAACAACATAAAAAAACCCTCGCACGGCAACATATTCTGTTTAAAATTTCAGAGCTAGCGACGCAAACAAAGCATATTGATGAAGTATATCAACAAGTACATGAAATAATAAAATCAATAACTTACGCTGAGAATTTATACATTGCATTGTATGATCGCGAAACGGGTTGGTTAAACTTTCCGTACTGTGTGGATGAATATAGAGATAACACTCAACCGCGCCCTTTCGCCAAAGGTTATAGCGAATTAGTGTTACGTACCGAACAAACTCAACTCATTGATTGTACCCGAGCACAAAAACTGCTCAAATCCGGTGAAGTAGAAAGACCAGGGCAAGTCAACACTTCAAACTCAGCAACTAGCTGGTTAGGTGCGCCATTAAAAACAGCGCAAGGTGTGATTGGCTTAATAACTTGCCAAGCCTACAATCATAAGCATATTTTTAATCAAGACGACTTTGAATTAATTACCTTTGTATCGCATCAAATAGCGACTGTATTACAAGCACATTTAGCTGCTCAAGCCTTAAAACAAAGCCATCAACAATTAGAGTTTCGAGTTGCTGAAAAAACCAAAGAGATCCTCCAAACCAATATGCATTTACAAATGCAAATTGAAGAGCGCAAAAAAATAGAGCAACAGCTTTATCATGATGCCCACCACGATCCACTTACTGGCTTGCCTAATCGCAGTCTGTTTTTAACCCAATTAGAAAAAACTCTACAGCATTATCAACGTTACCCTGAACAACAGTTTGCTGTGCTGTTTATTGATTTAGACAAGTTTAAGGATATTAACGATCAACTTGGTCATCAAGCCGGTGATCAGTTTTTAATTAGCGTCAGTGAGTCTTTTTCACAATGTATTCGGGAGCACGATTTACTTGCGCGCTTAGGTGGCGATGAGTTTGTAATTTTATTAACGCACTTAACCGATCGCCAACAAGCCGAAGATGTTGCTAAGCGATTAATTGAACTGATGAAAAAACCATTTTGTATGAAAGGTATTTGTGTACAAAGTGGTGCCAGTGTCGGTATTACCTACTCAAAAACAAACTACAAGCACACGGATGAAATTATTCGTGATGCTGATGCTGCCATGTATTATGCAAAAAATGCTGGTCGCAGCCGGTTTGAGTTTTACCATCCACTGCTTAGTGCCGGCACAAGCCCATATGAGTTGGAAACCAGTCATCACTTAGACTCTTTACCAATGCATTTTCGCTGCTCTGAAATTATTACACTTGATGAACAGCATCAATCAGAATCATTGCTTGAGGCATTTGGCGAACACCCAGTACTTGGCAGCACCAGTTTTGAAATATTAAAGAAGTTTGCCGCTGATAAAGCACAACAGCTGGAAGTGGAATTACAGTTATTAACCAAGGCGTGCCAGCAGATCAAAACGGCACAACTGCAAATGGTGTTATTCCCTTGCTCGGGTTTATTACTGGAGAAAAATGAATTTCAGGCGTTATGCTTAACAATGCAAAAGCACAGCATAACAAAACAAATTTGTTTATTATTTAACGAACAAGAGATCCGTTACGCTTCAGGGGGGCAAATTAGTAATTTAAAAATGCTAAGTGAACAAGGCTATTCGATTGGCTTAAATGATTTTGCTAAAGATCGCTGCGAACTTAATTTACTTTGCGATCTTAATTTCGATTATTTATTACTTAGCTCTACCTTTAGTAAGCGAGTGTTACAACAACAAAGCTTTGATTTACAACTACAAGGTGTACTAGCAATAACTAAGATAAAACAAATAAAAGTAATCGCGAAAGGCCCTTCAATATTAAATTATAGAGCCTTACTCGACACTCATGGTTTATCGCTATTTATTGGTAGGCAGCATGCAATTAGTTCCACAGCAACACTCCCAGCTGACTCTTCGAACGAGCAAATTTTAAATTAACGATATGCGTCGCGGATAACCAGTTTATTATCCGCAGTTTAGATGAACTACTCAGGCTTTTTCAGCATGGCACGTAAATTAGCGACTCTGGCTTGGCCCTTTTCCATTCGTTCGGCTTGCGTATTTGGCGCTTTTTTATTTTCAAATGCTAAATCATCTTGCGGTAGCTCTTGTATAAAGCGGCTCAACTCGGTTTGTGATGTTTCGCCAAATTGACGACGAATTTTTGCATAGGTCATGGTCAGCTCTTGCTGAGCACGAGTGATCCCCACATAGGCTAAGCGACGCTCTTCATCAACGTTTTCTTCATCAATACTTACTTGATGCGGTAATAAGCCCTCTTCCATGCCGACCATAAATACGTAAGGATACTCCAAGCCTTTAGAGGCATGTAACGTGAGTAATTGCACCGCATCGGCTTCATCTTCTTCTTCGTTACGTTCTAACATGTCACGCAACGTTAACTTACTCACCACTTCAGCAAGCGTCAACGGCGGATTATCCGCATCACCTGTGAGCATATCTGTGATCCAACGGTACAACTCAGAAACATTCTTCATGCGCATTTCTGCGGCTTTCGCACTCGGTGATGACTCGTATAAATAAGCTTCGTAATTTATTTGTCTGACTAAATCTTTTACCGCTTCAAGGGTATCACCACGTACCGCATTATCTGACAGCTCAACTACCCAACGTGCAAATCCGGCCAACGAGTTTAAACCACGACCTTTTAAGCGATAACCTAAGTCGTTATCAAAACAGGTGGCAAATAAACTGGCATGTTTTTCATTGGCTAAGGTACCCAACTTTTCCAGCGTAACTGTGCCTATTTCACGGCGCGGAGTATTCACAATACGTAGAAACGCATTATCGTCATCTTGATTCACCAATAAGCGCAAGTACGCCATTATATCTTTGATCTCAGAGCGTGAGAAAAACGACATTCCGCCACTGATCTTGTAAGGTATTCGGTTACTCATTAACGACTTTTCAAAGCCACGCGCTTGGTGATTACCACGGTATAAAATAGCGTAATCTTTATAACTGGTGCGCTTCATAAATTTATGCGAGATGATCTCGGCGACGACCCGCTCTGATTCATGCTCTTCATCACGACAGCCAATCACTTTGATCGGCTCGCCATTTTCTAACTCACTAAACAGTTTTTTATCAAATTCATGAGGGTTATTGGCAATCAAGATATTAGCAGCTTTTAAAATACGCTTCACACTGCGATAGTTTTGCTCAAGCTTAATGAGCCGTAAACCTGGAAAGTCTTTGCTTAATAACACTAAGTTTTGTGGTCGAGCACCGCGCCATGAATAGATTGATTGGTCGTCATCACCTACCACGGTAAAACGCGCACGCTCACCCACAAGCAACTTAACTAATTGATATTGACTGGTATTGGTATCTTGATATTCATCCACCAGCAGGTAACGGAAACGTTGTTGCCAACGCTCACGCGAGGTTGCATTATTGATCAGTAATAAGGTGGGGATCATGATCAAGTCATCAAAATCCAAAGCATTATAGGCGCGTAACTGGGTTTGATAACGCGCATACAATTGCGCAAATAGCGCTTTTTGTGGCTCTCGCGCTTCGCGAATCGCTTGCTCTGGTAAAATAAGCTCGTTCTTCCAGCTGCCTATTTGCATTTTTAATAGATTGAGTAAATCTTTGTCTTTTTTTAGCTCTTCTTCAGTTAAGTCAGCAATTAATTGCCCAGTATCTTGATCATCAAATAATGAAAAGCCAGGTTTAAAACCCAGCGTTGTTAGTTCTTTTTTAATGATCTCAAGGCCTAAGGTATGAAAGGTAGATACCCACAAGCCTTTTGACTCTTTTTTACCTAACGTTTGAAAAACTCGCTCGCGCATCTCTTTCGCCGCTTTATTAGTAAAGGTCACCGCGGCAATATTACGTGCTTGATACTCACATTTTTGTACTAAGTAAGCGATTTTATTAGTAATTACACGAGTTTTTCCTGATCCCGCCCCCGCCAGCACTAGGCATGGACCACTAATATATTTTACCGCTTCATCTTGTTTAGGATTGAGTTTCATATCGACCAAAGAGATTGCATTAAAGACGGGCAATTTTAACGTAATCACTACAATACGCCTAGCCAATAAGGTAACATTAGCCATTATCATTTACGCGACAGTAAGGGACAGACATGATCAACCCAGCAAAACTTGAAGAAATTGCCAAACAGATTTCCAGTAACATGCCGCAAGGCGTTAAAAACCTTGCCGATACGTTTGAAGCGAAAACCAAACAAGCTATTCAAAATAAGCTTGCTGAGATGGACTTTGTCAGCCGTGAAGAATTTGATGTACAAAGCCAAGTACTAATTCGCACCCGCGAAAAGCTCGTTGCATTAGAAGCGAAAGTTGCACTACTTGAGCAACAACTCAGTAGCAATAAGCAAAGCGAGCAACCAGAATAATACCGTTTTAGTTATTACTTCAGGCAGCTTCGGCTGCTTGATTTGTTTTACGCCTTGCATACAGATCAACATCTATATACGATACGTATACGTTTTATATATAGGCACTGTTATGGGTATCGTAAAAATCAGCGACCAACTGCACGAAGAGATCCGCAAAGCCAGTACCACTATGGTACGTTCTATAAACTCTCAATCTGAATACTGGATAAAGATAGGCATGCTAGCTGAGCTTAATCCAACCATGACCTACGCCGAAATAATCAAACAGCAACTTGCACAAGCCGATGTAACAGCAGGAGAATCTTTGCATGAGTGAAATAATTATTAAAACTCCCGCACAAATAGAGCTAATGCGTGAGTCTGGTCGCCTACTGGCAAAGGTATTTGCCTATTTAGATAAACAGGTCAAAATCGGCATCACCACCATGGAGATCAATGATTTAGTAGAGCGCTATATTGTTGATGAGCTTGCTGCGCGTCCTGCCAGCAAAGGCCAGTACGATTATCCTTATGTGTTAAACAGCTCAGTAAATGAAGTAGTCTGTCATGGTTTTCCAGACCCTAAACGCGCGTTAAAATCAGGCGATATCGTCAATTTAGATATTACCCTTGAGAAAAATGGCTTTATTGCCGATTCAAGTAAAATGTATATGCTTGGTGAAGTGTCACCGCTGGCCAAGCGCTTAGTCGAAAAAACTTATCAAGCAATGTGGCAAGGCATCAAGCTCGTAAAACCGGGAGTGAGGTTAGGCGATATTGGCAACGCTATCGCTAATTTTGCCCATACTAATGGCTATAGCGTTGTACGTGAATACTGCGGACATGGTATTGGTGAGAAAATGCACGAAGAGCCGCAAGTTTTACATTATGGTAAACGCAATACCGGCATTGAACTTAAAGAAGGCATGACCTTTACCATTGAGCCGATGATCAACCAAGGGGCGGCAAAAGTAAAAACTAAACCGGATGGCTGGACTGTGGTTACTCGTGATAAAAAGCTTTCTGCGCAGTGGGAGCACACCATAGTCGTCACCGCTGACGGCTATGAAGTACTGACTTTACGCGAAGAAGAAATCGCTATTGCGACGGTATAAGTCAGGTTAACACCATGGCCATTTTATTAGTAAATGATCCATTGCCCCATTTGAGCTTTCAAAAATTCGCACCCGATCAACGCTTAGCTGATTGGGTGCAGTGTTATTGGAAAATAGGTTCAACCACTACACAAACAACACAGTTATTTACAGAAAAGCTCTACCCTGATGCTGGCGCAAGCCTAACAATTGATTTTAGCAACGCGACACCCGTTATTACCTTCGCATTTAATCGTCAAACGCAGGCAATAACTTTCAGCAATCAGGATTATTTAGTTAGTATTCGTTTTGCGCCTACTGGTGCTTATCACTTATTAGGTATAACGCTACACGAATTAGCTGAAGGAAATTATCTACTCGGGGAAGATTTTACCCCAAGCTGGTATCACAGTTTAATAGCATGTGTTGAACAAATGCAAAGCAGTCCACTAACCAGCCAACTGTATTTACTCGAGCAGTGGTTACTCAGCCAAGCAATTAGCAATCAACTCGTAACAAGCAATACAATTAAAGTGATCAAGCAGCTTATTCAACTCAATAATTCCACCAGCTGTGTAGGCAAGCAACTTGGCTTGACACGTCGTACTCTTGAGCGTCGCTTGAAAAAAGAAGCCGGGGTTAGTCCAGCTCAATTACAGCAATTTTACCGACTAAAAGCCGCACGCACGCTTCTAGCTGACAGCCAAACACCGATAACAGATATAGCCTTGCAATGTGGCTATTATGATCATGCTCACTTTTGTCATGCCTTTCATAATTTTACTTTTGAAACACCACGGCAATATCGCAAGCGAAAAACACCGAAAGTATAGAGGGTGTTTTCATCACACAAAAAACACATCGACTTAGCCTTTAAACTAAGATTACAATTACTGAAGTTAGCCCGCGCCCAGATAAGACGCAGTGCTTAGGTTACGTGCTTATTCTACTACGTAACGTTCAAACACTTTAAGCCCAGCACTTTTATAGTTAACATCAACTTCATCGGCACAAGTAACTACTGACTCTAAGTCGTGTAAGTGACCGTTTGCTAGACCATAAACCCAACCATGAATAGTTAACTCCTGACCACGCTGCCATGCTTCTTGGACGATATTAGTACGGCATACATTGCGTACTTGCTCAATCACATTCAATTCAATCAAGCTATTGAGACGATCTTTTTCTGCGAGTGCATTGATCTTTGAGGTGTATTTTTCTTTTACATCACCGACGTGACGAAGCCAGTTATCAATTAAACCAAACTTAGCATCTTTGAGTACTGCCTGAACACCACCACAGCCATAGTGACCAACAACCATGATATGTTTAACTTTTAACACTTCAACGGCGTACTGCATCACTGATAAGCAGTTATGATCGGTATGCACCACCACATTCGCCACATTACGATGAACAAATAGCTCACCCGGCATTAGATCAACGATTTCATTAGCCGGTACGCGAGAGTCCGAACAACCAATCCACAGGTATTCTGGGTTTTGCTGCATGGATAGAATTTTAAAAAATTCTGGATCATCTTTACACGTTCGTTCAGCCCAGCGTTTATTGTTTTCAAATAAGTTTTTTAATTTTCTCATTACATCTCTTTTCTGTCTTTGACGGTAGCTTGGATCAAGATATTACGTGGCGTTAATTGTTTTTCGCAAAACGTCTGCACACTGACTTGATAACCTTGTTGTTGCAAATATAAAGCACGATCGAGCACAAGCCAAACCTCAATTGCTCTTCTAAACACATGACGGACCAGTTCGATACGTTCAGTGACTTTTTTGCGCATTTCGCCTTTTTTTAAAAAGGATTCATAATCAATACCTTGCGGTATATCTAGCGCCTTTTTCTCCGCGGCCCATGCACAAAAAGCTTTAAATGAATCTGAAAAAATAGCTTTGTTAACTGAGGGCACACTGACGTAGTTTTGTTCGCTGGTGAGACTTTTGCGTAAAGCATCAAAACCCAATCGCCATTGCACTTCAGTTTTACGAACTTTATCTACCCGAGAAGGCGCTGTCACCGTCTCTTGTAGTGCTAATTTTAAATCACGATGCGTTAACTGCAGTTGACTACGCTTACCGGCATCGCTCATAGCTTGATAATCATTCGGGGTGAATAAGTGATAGCAACACGGCGATAGACTGATTTTTTGCGTTTGCGCGCTAGCCGCGTTACTCATAAACGTCTGATGTAACGCTCCGCAAGCATGCAGCGCTACGGCATGTTGTGCTTGTTGAAAATACTCAGTTACATCATCTTTAAGTACATCTGCTTGGCTAAAGTGCATGGCTAACCCTTGTTGCAGAGCACTTTGCTGACCTTGTTCACATAAATGTTGTTGCAGTTCGATGCTGTGCACACTCGGCGCACGGTTAAATGCCAGCATACGTCCTAAATGGCCTTTCCCTGCACACCATTCTAATACAGGTAATTGTGATTCTTGGCCAAGCGCACAGACAAAATCTTGCAGCTGTGCAAACTTGCGCCCTTTAATACCATTGCTGATCCAAAACGGATATTCGCAACGCGTAGTGGAGGCTTGAGGTAAGTCACACAATGTAGCTAAGTTATTGACTACGGGAATATACGGGCTAAAAAATTGATACAAGGCATCTTGATTGCTATCGAGTTCAGCAACTTGTTGATCGCTCAACAGCGTTAATGGTTGTTCTAATTCAGGCCATGGCAGCTGATCAAAATCGAATGCAGTGCATTGCCAATAGTGGCGAGTACTATGTAATAAGTTATCTAGGGCTGTAAACTGCTCAGCAAGGCTCATGTGATTTTAGCGATGGTCATTTCATTTATGCATTATACGCTTTTTCTGAACATCAAGCGTAAATAAAGTGGTATCGATAACAAACTAATTATAATTGCTGTAATAAGCATCCACGACATTTTAATTTTTTCAGGTTCAACATACTGGTAAATAAAGCCATCTTGCGCCTGATTAAAGGCATCTTGCTCAATCCCGTATAGATCAGCAATCAACCGCCATTTCGCTATCGACATAGATCCTAAATTAGTGCCAGGTGGTAAAATATAATCACTCAATACTTCAGCTTCATAGGCAAGCTGAGAAAAGCTTTTATCAGGTGCGTATTGGTGTTGAGTTAATGCAATTGTTTCATCCATATGCATCATTGCATAGCGCCAGCCCTTTAAGCTGGCCTGATAAAATGCTTCAACTGTTTGCGGATGTTGTTCGAGCATATTTTCTGTGGTGTAAAGAATATCGCTATAAACATTAATTCCATACTTCTGCGGGCAAATAAGTCTATAGTCGATGCCTTGCTCACGCATTATATACGGCTCATTAGTCACGTACACTTGCATCGCATCAATACTCCCAGCTAACCAATCCGTAATGCTGTTACCACTTTCATAAGAAGGTAAATTATTTGTTTGGATACCACTGCGTTCGAGCATTACCAATAATTCGGCATTTTCTTTGCGGCTGATACTACTAAGACGCTTATTGACAAAATCCCGAGGATGAAAAATATCGGAGCTTTTTTTTACCATCCAACAATAAGGAGAAAATTGTAAAATAGCAGCCATTGCCACCAAGGGTTTACCTGCGATCCGTTGCTGTAAAATACCTGAGTGCCCGACCCCGAAGTGAGCTTGGCCAGCCAACACTTTACTAAAGGTATCTGGGTTCTCAGGATCTGCCGGTAAAATAGTGACGTTTAGCCCTGCCGCTTTGTAAAAGCCTTGTTGCTGAGCCATATAGTAACCAGAAAATTGAAATTGATGCGTCCACTTTAGTTGTAAAGTCACATCCGCTGCCGCAACACTTTGCCCGCTGAGTATAAGCAAAGTAGCATAAAGCTGAAATTTCAGTCCTTTTAATGACAAATCGTAATCTAATTAGTTGGCTAATATTGCTATAACTATAAACCCAAGACATTGAGTTTGCAAAGAGACAAAAAAGCACCTCAATTGAGGTGCTTGCTTATACTAAAACCACCTCAAGCTACAGAATTCGTATCTTGAGGTGGTTTTAGTATATATTTAATTATTAACCGCTTTCACCCTATCAATGGGACGTTGAGTAGTTAAAAATTGGGTAAAACATGGATTCAGTGTTTCATCTTGCACACTGTAACCTAAGCGATTTAAATGCTCGTTGAATACCTCATACTGACTAGGCTCAATCGCAAACCCTGCTAATACATTACCCATCGAACCACCATGATTACGATAATGAAACAAAGTAATATTCCAATTGCTACCTAAGGTATCTAAAAAGCGCGCTAGTGCGCCTGGATATTCAGGAAACTCAAAGCGTAATAACCGCTCATGCATCTGCTCAGGTGCTTTACCACCAACCATATAACGAACATGTAATTTAGCCAGTTCGTTATCTGATAAATCACAAAATTGATAGCCATTGGTGGTTAAATCAGCTGTCAGTTCATCTAACTCTTGCTGACCTTGGCGCAGTGCAACACCAACAAATATTTGCGCTTCACCAGGGCCTGCGTAACGGTAGTTAAATTCAGTAATTGCGCGACCACCTAATGAGGCGCAAAACTGTTTAAAGCTGCCTTTTTCTTCATTGATGGTTACTGCTAACAACGCTTCGTTTTTCTCTCCCAGCGCAGTACGCTCAGCCACATAACGTAAGCGGTCAAAGTTTAAGTTTGCGCCAGATAACACAGCTGCTAAATGCAGCCCTTTTTGGCCTGTTTGCTGACACCATTTTTTCAGCCCAGCCGTTGCCAGCGCACCTGATGGCTCAGCAATCGCACGGGTTGAAACAAAAATATCTTGCATCGCCGCACATATTTCATCACCGGTTACAGTGACTACTTCATCACAAAACTTTTGCGCCAAACGAAAGGTTTCGGTACCAATAATTTTTACCGCAACACCATCGGCAAAACTGCCAACCCGTTCAAGCTCGACGGGTTTGCCTGCTGCAAGTGCCGCTTGTAAACAGGCACTTTCATCAGCTTCCACACCGATTACTTTTATATCTGGGCGCAATGACTTTATATACACGGCCATACCAGCAAGTAAGCCACCACCACCAACTGGAATAAATACCGCATCAAGTTGATTAAGCTGCTGCATTAATTCACGTGCAACCGTGCCTTGCCCTACAATTACATCAGGATCATCAAATGGAGGAACAAATATGCCGTCGCGCTGCTCAGTAAGTTCTAGTGCATAAGCTTTGGCAGCATCAAAATGATGGCCATGTAAAACCACTTCGCCACCAAGCGCACGTACCGCATTGACTTTGATTTCAGGGGTCGTCACTGGCATTACAATCGTTGCTTGATGCCCTAAGTGTGACGCACTGAGCGCCACCCCTTGAGCATGATTTCCAGCTGAGGCAGTGATCACCACTGAACCGGCTGGCAGTTTAGCCAGTTTGTTGTATGCACCACGCAGTTTAAACGAATAAACTGGCTGCTGATCTTCGCGCTTTAGCCATACTTGATTACCAAGACGAGCACTGAGTTCAGCCATTTCGCTAACCTCAGTAACTTTTGCCAGTGGTTCCATATTGGCTTGGATAATAGCGCGAAAATAATCGAGCTCTTGAGAAACCATAATTAACTAAGCTCCTCCAGTTTGGCTAAATCACGCACCGCGCCTTTATCAGCACTGGTTGCAAGTAGCGCATACGCTTTTAGCGCAGATGATACATAACGTTCACGATCGAGTGGTTTGTACGCTTGTTTACCACGAGCAAGTTGCTTTTGCTTACGCGCTTCAAGTTCTTCATCTGTTAACGCTAACGTGATTTCGCGGGTAGCGATATCGATAATAATTTTATCGCCGTTTTCAACGTAAGCAATGGCACCGCCACTGGCCGCTTCTGGTGAAACGTGGCCAATTGATAAACCTGACGTACCGCCCGAGAAGCGACCATCGGTTATAAGTGCGCACTGCTCAGCCAAACCTTTTGATTTTAAGTAACTGGTTGGATAAAGCATTTCCTGCATGCCAGGTCCGCCTTTCGGTCCTTCGTAGCGAATAACGACTACGTCACCGGCTTTTACTTCGTCATTTAAAATGCCTTCAACTGAATCGTCTTGTGATTCATACACCACGGCGGTGCCTTCAAAGTGTAGCATTTCATCAACCACACCCGCGCTTTTCACAATACAACCATCAACAGCTAAATTACCCGATAGTACGGCTAAGCCACCATCTTGACGAAACGCATGTTCAACGCTACGGATACAACCATGTTCACGGTCATTATCGCCTTCATCCCAACGACATTCTTGGCTCATTGCTTTGGTGGTGCGAATACCTGCAGGTCCCGCTCGATAAAACTTTTGTGCGGCTTCGTTGTTTGGATCAGTGGCATCCCATTTTTTAACTAGCTCTGCCATAGTCATACCAGCAACATGGTTTACCGACAGATCCACTAAGCCCGCTTTGCCAAGCTCGCGAATTATTGCCATCATGCCACCTGCACGATGCACATCTTCAATATGGTATTGCGCGGTTGCAGGCGCTACTTTACATAAGAAAGGTGTTTTACGAGATAACGCATCAATGTGCGACATATCAAAATCAACACCGGCTTCTTGCGCGGCGGCAAGTAAATGCAATACGGTATTTGACGAGCCACCCATAGCAATATCAACCACCATGGCATTCATAAACGCGGTTTTATTAGCGATAGCACGCGGCAAGACTTCTTTATTATCTTTTTGATAATACTCACGGCATAAATCAACAATTCGTGCACCGGCTTCGACATACAGTTGTTTACGATCTTTATGAGTCGCAAGTGTAGTGCCGTTACCAGGTAGTGCGAGGCCAATTGCTTCTAATAAACAGTTCATTGAGTTGGCGGTAAACATGCCCGAACACGAGCCACAGGTAGGACATGCTGAGCGCTCTACTTGCTCTGAGTCAGCATCACTTACTGATTCATCAGCACCTTTTACCATGGCATCAACTAAATCTAGTTTGATATCAATATTGGCAAGCTTAGTTTTACCTGCTTCCATTGGGCCACCAGACACAAAGATTACTGGAATATCTAAACGAAGTGCCGCCAGCATCATTCCTGGGGTGATTTTGTCGCAGTTAGAAATACAGATCATTGCATCGGCGCAGTGACCATTTACCATGTATTCAACTGAGTCAGCAATTAAGTCGCGCGATGGTAATGAATACAACATACCGCCGTGGCCCATGGCAATACCATCATCAATGGCGATAGTATTAAATTCTTTTGGCACACCACCCGCTTGAGTAATGGTTTCTGCCATAAGCTCACTGAGTTGGTTAAGGTGCACATGACCCGGTACAAATTGCGTGAATGAGTTTACAACCGCAATAATCGGTTTGCCAAAATCGCTATCTGTCATTCCTGTTGCACGCCATAATGCACGAGCACCTGCGCGCTTTCGACCTTCAGTTGTTGTTGCACTTCTTAATTTAGCCATAGTTACCTCAGTGTTTGCAGTTACTTTTAATATGTAACTGACATCCTCATTCTTAAATTTTTATTGCTAAGGGGAAAAGACCCAATAGCCCTGTTGATTTAGTTTTTACAGCAAACTACATTGCTTGCTGTTGTAAATTTTCTAGCGTTACTTGCTTAACGTCCACCAGCTTATTGAGCTGTGTGGTTAATAAGTGAATTGGCTTATCACTGTCGACCGTCATAGCCACATGGTAATGACCATCATCCATATTCAATTGAAAATGGGTTAAATCAAAACCACGATGACGAACTACACGCAAAAAGCGCTCAACGGCGATACTTTGATTTTTTAAAGCGACTGTTAAACTGTGTTTCATTTTCCACTCTCCGTCATCATTTCGTCATTCGCGGCACCCGGCGGTACTAGCGGCCAAACATTTTCTTTATCGTCAATACAGGCATGTACTATATAAGGACCTTTACTATTTACTAATGCTGTAATTGCATCATCAACTTGGTTAGCGTGGGTGATCGTTTGCCCAGCAATACCAAATACGGCAGCCAATTGCACAAAATCAGGGTTATCTGATAAATCAGTTTCAGAATAACGCCCTTCAAAAAATAACTCTTGCCATTGACGAACCATACCTAAACGTTGGTTATCCAAAATTAATATTTTTACCGGTAAATTGTTACGACGAATAGTGGCTAACTCTTGAATGTTCATCATGATTGAACCATCACCAGAAACAGTGATCACAAAATCATTTGGTCGAGCGACTTGCGCACCAATGGCCGCAGGTAAACCAAAGCCCATAGTGCCTGCGCCACCACTACTTAAATGGTTGCTTGGATGACTAAACTTCATATGTTGTGCCACCCACATTTGGTGCTGACCAACATCACAACACACAACGCCTGTACTTGGCATCCGCTGGCTTAGTTGGCTTAATAAATACGGGGCATATACTTTTTCGCCCGGATAGTCATAACGCCATGCATGTTCAATCATCATCTCTTTGGCATGATCACGCCATGCTTGTTCAGTTACAAAGCACTCTAATTGCGGCAATGAGGTTTTTAAATCAGCAACTAATGATGCTTTAACTGGTTTACGCTTACCAATTTCAGCAGCATCTATATCTAAATGGATCACTTTTGCTTTAGCCGCAAACTTGCCTAAATTGCCTGTTACACGGTCATCAAAGCGCGCACCGATGCATACTAGAACATCACACTCTTGTACCGCTAAATTTGCAGCTTGGCCGCCATGCATACCTAACATACCTAAGTTATATTCGTAATCAGGTAATACACTGCCTAATGCTTTTAGCGTTGAAACCGCAGGCATTTGGGTTTTTTCTAAAAATTGCATTAGCTGCACTTGCGCATCAGCCGCCTGTACACCGCCGCCAACATAGGCAACAGGCCGTTTGGCTTCGCTTAATAGTTGGTTAGCAATAGCCACTTGCTTTAAATCTAACATCGGTAAGTAATCATCAGCCGCAAGCCAAGGATGAAAAGGCACTTGCGCCATTTGAATATCTTTTGGTATATCTACTAACACAGGGCCTGGACGACCTGATTGCGCTAAATGCATGGCTTCTTGCAGTATTTCGGCTAAATCTTCAGGACGTTCAACCATATAACTGTGCTTAGTGCAGGATAATGACATACCTAATACATCAATCTCTTGAAACGCATCAGAGCCAATGGCAGCAGTTGGTACTTGGCCTGTGATCGCAAGTAATGGTACTGAGTCCATCATCGCATCAGCAAGCGCGGTGATTAAGTTAGTAGCCCCAGGGCCTGAAGTCGCAAAACACACCCCAAGTTTACCCGTGCTACGAGCAAAACCAACAGCAGCAAAACCCGCACCTTGCTCATGACGAGTGAGATAATGTTTAACCGGCGCACCATACAGCGCATCGTAAATTGGCATGATTGCCCCACCAGGGTAACCAAATACTTCTTTTACGCCGTGTTTGGCTAATAAATCAATTGTTAACTCTGCGCCTGTCATTAAATAATCCTCATTCCTCAGTGACATATCTATACTTAACTATTGCTAAACCCTGAAACTAAAAAGCCCCCCGACTGGTTAAGTGCGGGGGGCTTTTATAATGCTTTACGTATTTTTAAAGCACTAAGTAGCCCCCGCGGTAATAATAATCACCACGACGTTAATAAGGACTAGGTTTAGTGCGTTTGTAAGCATGTAATAAATACCAAAATTTGTTAATTTACGAAGGAATTGCAACTCCCCCGCTGTCTTTTTATATTAGTACCGCGATGGGAGTGCTAAGTCAACCTTAAAATCAATCTAAAAAAACACTCACCAATCAATTTTAAAGGCATAAAAATCCAATATGTAAGCCTAAATAGATTAATTTCCCTAATATATGAAGCTATTGATATTTCATACCTCGTTATAACCAATTACTGGTTTGATTAATTTTTGACGAAATCACAATAAATCATTCTTTTTTAAATCACCTCATTCAGGAAATGACTAGTTACCCTTAAGTGTTTCTTAAGTCTTGGACTCTACCATGCAGGTATTAAATTATTATTATTGAGTTCTCAATTTATGTTGGTAAGCCAATTTCTCAGCACAGGTTTTAAAAAGCGCTTCTACATTACCTGTAGCGCCAATACTTTTATCATCGCATTAGCATGTTATTACTGCTTAATCATCAATATCCCTTTTATGCATGGTGCATTTAACGCAATCACCACATTGCCCTCTTTTTCGTGGTTATTTTTACTCTCAGTGCCGTTACTGTTGCTGTGCTTATTAATTATTTTCTTTTCATTCTTATCTAGTCGCTGGCTACTCAAACCAATTAATTACATATTATTGTTAAGCTCGTGCGCCGTTCTTTACGGCACTTTAAATTATGGAGTGGTATTTGACTATTCTATGATTCAAAACACCTTTGAAACTGACGGTCATGAAGCGGCAAGCTATCTTAACTTGCAATTTATTATATTCTTTTGTTTGTTCGCCTTACTGCCGCTATTGGTTTTAATCAAAACCAAGGTTCGCTTTAGTCTGGTTAGCAAAGAGCTGGTGAGTCGTTGTAAACTGCTACTGGGCTGCTTTGCCTTAATCGCCGTAATTGTATTGAGTTTTTATGCCGACTATGCCGCTACCGGACGTAACAATCAATTATTAAAGAAAGAGTTAATTCCATTCCAATATTTAAGCAGTGGCTATAAATATATTCGCGATCAATGGCTGGTCTCTGACGAACCATTTCAAATTTTAGACCCAGCACCAGTACTAAGTGCATCACAACACACTCAAGTAACCGTTATCGTGGTAGGTGAAACAGCACGTGCTGAAAACTTTGCTTACCAAGGCTATACACGCGATACCAACCGTTTCACTCGACCTTTCAAAGTAACGTACCTGAACAATGTAGCATCCTGTGGAACCGCAACAGCGGTATCGGTCCCTTGTATGTTCTCACAACAAAACCAAGCTGAGTTCTCACGTAACGAAGCTGATAACCAGCAAAATATTCTCGACATTGCCCAAAGCGCTGGCGCTGATGTGTTGTGGGTTGATAATAACAGTGGCTGTAAAAATGTCTGTAATCGCGTTACCAACATTACCATCAAGGTAGATAACTCTGCACTTTGTGAACAACAGCATTGCTATGACGAAGCGTTACTAGCACCACTTAAACGTAAACTAGCTAATTTAAGCCAAGCTAATACGGTCATTGTATTGCATATGATGGGCTCTCATGGACCCACTTACTTTCAGCGCTACCCAGATCAATTTAAGCAATTCACACCAACCTGCGACCGCAGTGATATACAAAACTGTAGCACTGAGCAGTTAGTTAATACTTATGACAACACCATAGCGTATAGCGACTACGTAAATTCATTAATGTTAACCGAACTAAATAACTTACCTGACAATATTGATAAAACCTTTGTATATATTTCAGATCACGGTGAGTCGCTCGGCGAAAATGGCGCCTACTTACATGGCTTTCCGTATAGCTTTGCTCCTAGTGGCCAAACCCATGTCCCTATGTATATGTGGGCTGCCAAAGGCAACCAACGTATTACAGAAAGTTGCTTAAAGAGTGTTGATCAACAACAAGCTGCTTCTCACGACAATATATTCCATACATTAATCACTCTAATAGGCATCAAAAGTAAAGCCTATGAACAGTCTTTAGATTTAGTAAGTAACTGTAAAGCAATTAATAAAAAAGTGAAAAACAATAATGAATAATTCGAAAACGGTACTCAAACGCCAAGGACTACTACGCCTTTTATTTACCTTACGCCATACTTTCAATGGCTTAAAATGGATGACGCGATTTGAAGCTGCATTTCAGCAAGAACTCGCGCTATTTTTATTACTTGGAGTGTTTGCGTGGCTGGCGAATATTCCCACCAGCGATAAACTTATTTTAATTGCCAGCTTGCTGTTTGTACTATTCGCCGAGTTAGTCAATACCGCGATTGAAGTGGTGGTTGATCGTATTGGTACAGAACATCATGAACTCTCTGGGCTGGCTAAAGATATTGCCTCTGCCAGTGTATTTATAGCAATGATGATTAGCACACTGGTTTGGTGGGCTATTTTATGGGCATAACTGATAAATTTAGTCTTGCGCAACTACAAAATAGACTCGGTCCATATTGGGTATTGCTAACATTTTTTAGTTTATCGCTAACTATGTTAACCCTGGCTCGTTTTAGCTTAAGTGTATGGCAAGGTGAGCGAGTATTTAGCTCTCATGCTTGGCTAAATATTTTTGTTGGCGGCTTGCGCGTTGATACGGCTACCTTAAGTTATATTTTAATGCCGGCATTGTTGTTGATAATTATCAGCACATTAGTCTCTAAACAGCAGCTTATTCGTGGCATCATTAAATACTATTTATTGCTAATGACCGCGTTGCTGATCTTCTTTGAAGTGATCACTGCGACCTTTATTAGTGAATATGATTTGCGTCCAAACCGCTTATTTATTGAATACTTAATATACCCAAAAGAAGTCTCTCGCATGATTTTTGCGGGGTATAAAATAGAGGTATTCACCACTTTATTATTCTTGATCGTTGGGGTAAAACTGGCTACAAAAGTTTTTACCAGCCAATGGCGTAGCCACTGTCAGTTGCCAATCATAAAACACTCCTTATTGGTGATTAGCTTACTGTGCTTAACCGTTCTAGGTGCACGTAACTCACTAGGTCATCGACCGTTAAACCCTGCAATGGTGGCATTCTCAACTGATCATTTACTTAATGATCTTAGTCTTAACTCGTTGTATAGCGTAGCCTTTGCAATTAAACAACTCAGTAATGAAAAATCAAGCCAAGACTTTTATGGCACCATGGCCGAAGAGGAATTATTAGCCTTAGTACGCGCGAGTATGCAAAATGAGCAAGCTGTTTTTAACGATGCCAGCGCACCAACCAAAACCTTTCATCAAGCGGCGTATCAAGGGAAGCCCAAAAACTTAGTTATCATTTTGCAAGAAAGTTTAGGAGCACGTTATGTGGGTACTTTAGGCGGCTTACCTTTAACCCCTAATATAGATAAACTTTATCAGCGAGGTTGGGGGTTTGATAATCTATACGCCACGGGCACACGCTCAGTTCGCGGTATAGAAGCGGTTATTACTGGATTTACCCCCACCCCTTCTCGCGCAGTAGTAAAGCTTGATAAATCGCAACGTGATTTTTTTACCATTGCTGACTTTTTAAGCAAACAAGATTACCAAACCCAGTTTATTTACGGTGGTGAAAGCCACTTTGATAATATGCAAAGCTTCTTTTTGGGTAATGGTTTTCAACACATTGTAGATAGTAATGACTTTGCCAATATTGATTTTAATGGGTCATGGGGTGCATCGGATGAAGACTTATACAACCAAGCAGATATAGAACTCACCAAGTTGCAGCAGCAAGGGCAGCCATTTTTTAGCTTAGTATTTTCCAGCTCTAACCATAGCCCGTATGAGTTCCCTGATAATAAAATTGCACTTTACGATAATGAAAAACAAACTCGCAATAATGCAGCAAAATATGCCGATTATGCGCTAGGCACCTTTATCGAAAAAGCAAAGCAATCAAGTTACTGGGACGATACCGTCTTTATAGTGATTGCTGATCATGACTCGCGCGTATCGGGGGCAAGTTTAGTACCAATTGATCACTTTCGTATTCCTGCGGTTATTTTTGGTAAAGGTATCAATGCCAAGCGTGATCATCAGTTGGCTAGCCAACTTGATATTCCGACGACATTATTATCATTGATTGGAGCCAGTGGTGAACATCCGATGATAGGTCGCGATCTTACGCAGCCAATCGCAGATAATAAACAACGCGCAATGATGCAATACGATAAAAACTTTGCCTACATAACCGGTAATAGTGGCCAAGGTAATAAGGTCGTAATTTTACAACCACAAAAACCAGCAACCACTTATATATACACACAAGATAAATTAGTGCCCACCTGCAACGACCCACAATTGGTGAAAAAAGCACTGGCACATGCCAATTTAGGTAATTTAGCCTATCAAAAGAGTTGGTATCATTAATCTATAAGCCTTGCTAAAGTAGCAAAGCGAACATGTTATTTAATTGAGTTAAGATCATGAAGATACTCGTAATCGAAGATTCTGAACCGCTTAGACGCAGCCTAGATGTAGGCCTTAATAATCTCGGTTTTACCGTGGACGGTACCGGTGATGGTTCACACGGTTTAAGCATGGCACTGTGTGGCGACTATGATTTAATCATTCTCGACTTAATGCTACCAAGTGTTGATGGCATGAGTATTCTCAAGGCACTGCGTAGCAGCTCGAGTCAAACTCGGGTATTAATTTTATCTGCTCGCTCTGAAGCACAAGACAAAATAAACGGCTTAATGAAAGGTGCTGATGATTATCTAACGAAACCGTTTTCGTTTGAAGAACTACATGCCAGAGTACTGGCGCTGTCTCGGCGAGGCCAATTACAAAACCAGCAAAACACACTCTGTGTAGGAGAATGCGTGTTAGATTTGAGCTTAAAAACACTGCATTATCAGCAGCAGCCTATAAACCTTACTCGCAACGAATATAAAATCATTGAGTGCTTATTTAGTGCCAAAGAACGGGTATTAGGCCTTGAGATGATCAGCGAAGCCGTGGTCGGCCAATTTGATATGCTGTCAAAAAATGCGCTAGAAGCGCATATTTCAGCGATCCGCAAAAAAGTACGGCTGCTCGGCGGCGAACTACCAATTAAAAATAAACGTGGATTTGGTTATGTCGCCTCTCAAAACTGAGCTGCCAAAAACTAAACGTCACTCTATCAAGCGTAAACTAGTCAATAATATTAGTGCCGTACTATCGATTATTCTGGTTACTATTTTTTTAACCGTCGATTTGAGTGTTGATTCTTGGGTTGAAAATCAATTTAATCAATCTTTAACTAATAAATCTAATTATTTAAAAACCTTAGTAAAAGATCATAATGGCAAACTAGAATTTGATTTTGCTGGCGAGTTTATGTCTGAATATGAGCAGGCCAATGCCAGCGAATTTTATCAGCTATGGCACGAACAACTGACGTTTGAAAAATCAGATTCATTGCAACTATATCAAAATATTGATTTACCCAATTTAGCTATCCCCATTAACGAATTTAAAATTATTGATTACACTCTGCCTAACGGTGAAGAGGGTCGCGCTATGATCAGCCACTTCATTGCCCAGCAAGAAAATGAAGCAGCGCGCGGCAGCGGTCATTTTAAGACCATGGTTTTAACTATCGCCGCTCCTATTTCATCATTAAATAAAGTATTACTGATCATTGATGTGGTTTTTATTCTGACCTGCATTATCGCAGTTTTTGGAGTACGTTATTTAGTCACTCGAATCGTTAACCGTGGCCTCTTTCCACTGAACAACTTAAATGAACAAATAAAATTACTCGATATCACTGGCGCCTCACAAACTATCAAAAGCGACTTTCAAGTAGAGGAAATTGAACCTATTCGTAATGAGCTGAATAAATTTATTACCACCAATCAACAGCTCTATCAAAATGAAAAACGCCTAACCAGCGACATCGCACATGAATTAAAAACACCAATTTCTGAGCTGATCAGCTTGTCGGAAGTGGCACTGCGTTACCCTGATGATGAGCGTATTAGCGCCACATATACCAGCGACATTTTGGCTATATCACAGCGTATGAAAACCATCGTCAATAACTTACTGCTATTACAACGCGCTGGTAGTAGCGCTGTAGAGCTCAATTTAGAAAGCGTTAATTTAAGTGACTTTATTACGCAATTAAGCAATGAACTGCAGTTTAAACATGCCGATATTGAGCAGCGCTTACAGCTAGATGTTGCAACTGAGCTGATGATCACCGCTGACCGATTTTGCCTGCATACCATTTTATCTAACTTGCTCGATAACGCATTGTTTTATGGGCTTAGCACCCAACCTATCAACTTACAGGTCGAACAAACTAAATATCACACCACAATCACGCTATGCAACGCTTTAGCTAAGCCTTTAAGTGAACAACAACTTGAGGCTATTTTTGATCCCCTTTACCAGCTTGATAGCTCACGAACGAATAACCAACGCCACGGCTTGGGGCTAGCGATAGTTAACAGTTTATGTAATCTCAATAACTTTACCATCAGCGCAAAAAACAAGCCAAACTCTCGCTTAGCATTAATTTTAACGTTACCCAATTAAGCGTATTGGTTTAATATGGATATATACCCAACCAATAAGGACAATTATGAACCTCACTCAGCGTATTAGCAGTTACTTTATTTTATCCCTTTTACTGTGTATTAGTTTTGCTAGCCACAGTGAACCTGGGTTGTGGCAAATAGAAAAAAATGGCGTTAAATCATATTTGTTTGGCACTGTGCATGTCGGTGATGCCACTATGAAAGGGCTACCTAAAAAAGTAACCGACGCGCTTGATGCCAGCGATCAAGTAATTGTTGAAGTCGATGTTAGTGCAATCAGCCCGATGGAAATGCAGCGCCGCTCTATGCCATTTATGATGCTAAAAAACGGTAATACTCTACAAAGCGAATTATCTGAGCAAAACTATAAAAAGCTTCAGCAATACTTCAGCAACAAATCAATTGATATAGCGATGTTTAATAACCTAGCTCCATGGGCCGTAATGGTTACTATGCTGCAAATGGAATTTCAAAATATTGGTTTTTCTGATCAATATGGCATTGATAAACAAGTGCTTGCCTATACAAAAACTAACAATATACCGGTTGGCGAATTAGAAACGCTCGAATATCAAATGGAGATGTTTAATAATCTATCGTTGTTAAGTAACGAAATGATTGAAGAAACGTTTGAACAGCTTGCCGATGTTGAAACCTACTTTATAACCTTAGTTAATGCATGGAAAAATGGCGATATGGCCACCTTAACTAAGTACTACAATGAAAGCTTTGACGACAGCAACTACGGTGAGATCAGCGAACAAGTTATGCTGATTGAACGTAACAATAATTGGATAAAAGAGCTCACACCTCGCATTGGTAAAGAAAAACTATTTATCGCCGTAGGCGCCCTGCATTTGCCAGAACAACACGGTTTATTAAAGCAGTTTAAAAACCAAGGTTTTACAGTAACTCGCCTGTAATTACTCACGAAAAGACAACTCACCTGCTTGGCTAGTAATAGCCAAGCGGTTATAGGTATCAATGCAAAAGCGGCTATAATTTTTGACAAGCTTTTGCAAAAAACTCTTACTTAAAAAGCTGTTATGGCATTTATTTAGCAATAAACTCACCACTTTATGCAAGTATTTTTTCAAATAATTCTATTGCACTATGGCTCTCTTCATCCGATCCCCATTGAGATGCCTCACCCCAAATAACTCCCCACTCATCAGACTAAATACTTATATCTGACAACCGTGACGATTTATCTGAATGTGTTACACATAAATAATTTCCATCAAATTCGATAGTGAAGCTATGCTTAGAAAAAGCAGATTCACATGCAGCTCTAAAATCAGCAGACTCTGGCGGTGAAAAAAACTCGATATGCTTCTTTGAGCTTCCCTGTTTATGAGACACTTTATATTCTTGCATATTATTGATGCCTCAAGCAGCTATGGTACATATTTCTGCCATAGCTGCTCAAATTCTTGTTTTGAGATACTTATTCCCTGAAATTCAACATCAGAGTTTATCTCCTCTAGTTGCGGCACTTCAACAATACCGAGCATCGTATTTTCGGTGTGGGTTTCACCCGAAGCAAATCCAAGCTTTCCATTACGACAAAACTCAAGCTTGCGGAGTTCAAAATTATCATCACCAATTTCGGATACGAGACGAAACGGCTCATCTTCAAGGTCATGTATCCACTCGACATCAATGTATCTCATATTTATCTCCAATAGCGCCATCACCCGCCAATTAGCTGACCTCGGGTGATCACCCTGCTATATTTTTTATGTGTCTTGAGGGACATCATCCCAATCTAATTGTTTATCAAGACACCAGCTTAGCGCTCGACGGCGCTCCATGATTATGCTCATATTAAAATTATCATGGGGGTCATTATTAAGTTGGTAATGCCTACAACTCCACATAGCTCGATAATATACATCTCTCATTTTATATATTTCTTCAAACGAGCGGATTTTAATATCTTTCGTAAACTTTTCTGGGCCTTCTTCTTGCTGTAGATCCGGGCAGTAGTCGATCATATCGTCCGGTATTGGGTATGGAAAACTGAGGTCATCGAATTTATTCATAACCCAAATCAACGCCCAGAGTGACTCAAGATACCAATGTAAATTGATTTTATCTTGCTCACTTATGTTTTCTTGGGATTGTGTAAGAATAGTTTTCTCAACGTCTGACAAGTGTTCAGCTAGTTGGTTTTCATCGATATAGTTTTTTATGAAGTCAATTGGGGCGTTGAATGCAATATTGATCATTGCATTCATAATCAGTGCTCTATTTATGATCTCACTATCTGATCTCATCTGTGAGATATCATAGACAGGAAGCCAATCACAAATTTCCCCATCAAAACTTGAAACAATAGTTTCGCTTTCTTTTTTAATTGCTTGAGTATCCATAACCTCTCCCTAATTTTCCCTAAATATAACAAGCCTGTAAAATTGCTCGTTTTAAATTTATTGCCATTGATGTATCAACCATAGCTGAGCTCATATGTATTAGTGGCTAACTCAATATTCACCAGAAATAATTAATTCACTTTGCGATTTTACGACTATGAAAGCAACCGAGTTTTGCTTACTTGTGAAACCAACAGAACAAATAGCCATACTACCTAAGCCACATGTCACTTCAGGATATTGTTCGCTGATGGAAGTTTCACCTTCTTGGTTTGGCACTAGCTGCCAACCACTGTTTAAAAACTCACGTTTAACTACTTCATAGCTTTTTCCTTTATACTGAGAAAAATCTAATTCATCAGCATGCAAAACCGCATTACTGCTGAATATTAAAGCAAACAGGCATGCAAACTTAAATTTCAAATATACAGCCTAAACTTGTTAAGGGCTGACTTCGTAGCCATGTTCGGTTATCAGTAGTGATAGTAAGCCCTCTAATTGCACATCAGTTTTTGGGATAAACGTTACATCGCCTGCATCCGAATCGTGATCAAGCGTTAGTTCTTGGCCCAAAAAATTGTAAACTCGACTAAATACCCCAAAAGGTAGAAATACAGATTCATCTTTTAACTCACAGAATGAGTCTAATATGAGTTGTGCATTTTTATATGCAGCATACCCATTAGGATCGATGTCGTAGTCTGGTAATACCGATGCCCGCAAAAATCCTGACATTTTATATTTTCGTAATTTATTGCTCATAGGCTCTTAACGCGAAGCTTTTAATAAACAGTTCGAAATTTTTCATTGTAATTATCTTCATGCCCACGTCACGCAGTCAGTGTCAAATAATCACTTATTAGCTACCTAATCGAGATAAATAGTTTCTTGCACATTCACCGACGAAACGCCGGCCAGGATTAGTGCCAGCAATCCAGTCCTCAATGGGAAAAAGATCAAATAGGCCGACTTTCACAAGCGTTGGCACAGCAAGTTCTAGCTCTTTCTCTACTAGCTCTCGCTCGCCAGCATTATAAAGATTAATGTTATATAACATTGTTGCCACGGTTCCTGTCTGAACCCGACTCCCATCTTTTAAATGAACTGAAGGTAAAACCTCCCCGTCCTTAACTACTTTCTGATTTACAGTAGCCAGCTGTTCTGTATTTTCGACATTAGTTTTCATTCAGGATAACCCTATTTCAAGTAGTTAACGAACTTGTAGAATAACGCAATTTTATTTTTATTTATTTCTCAACCATAGCCGAGTTGCTATTTTGATTCAATCGTTTGCTGATTTTCTACTTTGATCGCTATTACCATAATTGATTTCAAAATGTGAATGACCGAAAATTCGTATTTTTCGAATTACTGACATTTACCTGTCGTTTGCCATTTAAATGTTCACAATCCCCTCATGTGATACTGGCTATGCTACAGCACCATGCCCCTGTGTAGATTATCAGTTGCAACTAAACTCTTTGCTAACAAGCCTATGCGATACTCAAGTGATTGACTTTACTCATTAAATAAAAAACATTCTGATATTAAAATGGGGTCTTAATCTCTTCTCATATACCGCTTTTAAATAACTGCCATTTGGACATTAACTTACTCTTTTTTGAGTTTATTTGCCTAACGTACTGGCTACTGCTGTACATAAGAATAGTTAAAAACCATAACGTTAAAGATGTATGGGGTAACGTCAGAATAAAGCGTTTCCCCCATATTCAACCGACGACATGTTCGGTTTAGTTAAGATCCGATATGATCCGCTTGAGAGCATCGAGTTCAACTTTATCATTTCGTTGTTCCCAAGCATTCATAATATCTGCAACAGCCAACCCATGTTCATCAGCCAATGCAGAGCGTAACGCCCAAGCCACTAGATGATTGGGGTTTTTCCAACCGTCATATAAATCATAAATATGATGATCTGATAAAAACACTTGTGATCCGCTACTGTTGGTCATCACAAACCAATCACCAACTGGGTCAGAGCCTAATGAAAATAACTCATCGTCACGTTCAAAGTCATCCAACTCTTCTCTGAAGTTAAAACCAATCATATCCTGTCTAAAAGGCCATAAAAACGGAAACTTGCCGCTCGAAACAAGCTGGAAATAGGCTTCAATCCAAGAATGCCATTGCGGTGAAATAATCGTTTTACATCGAGATACTACTTCCTCTTTTAATACAACCGGTGAAATATAGTCTAACTCTTTCAACGCTTTGCATTCTTCAAGAAACTGGACTGGAAAATAGTTATCGGGGATCGGATTAGTAATAATTTCGAGTAATTGTTCTTCGTTCACTTAATTTTCCTATTTAAATAATACAGATGGAGTCTCATCAATAACTGATGACACTAGTAATTAAAATACCTTGCATAGAGCACATAAAAAGCACATAGCAGATGGCCTCAGTAATAAATACTTTAACGTTTATAGCTGGGGGTTTCTAATTTAATTGGATGAGTGTTTTTTGAAATCCACTTAACAGCATATTGTTGCAGCTGAGTGGTCTCATCCATTAACAGCTCCATATCGGAAACTAGATTACTTAATGCAGCAATTTCTTTTTCTTCCAATGAATTGTGTGAAGCAATATGCTTAAGATAAGCATTGCACATTTGCCGGTATGCGCGATCCCAATTAACACCACCATTACCATACAGCTCATCAGTCACTCGCCCTGCGATACGAATAACTTCACCTTGTACGGTTAATGCTGCGCCTTTAGGCGGGACTAAATAATCCCAAAGGTTATCGTATGTTTGCTCCCAAGTATCACCAACTAACTCAATAGCTGACTGTCCGTCGTGAAGCAAACGCGTTGCCACAGGCGTTACACCATATAAGCGATACAAGTTATTTAAGGCGTGACTGTACTCATCTACACTATCTTTATTAAAGTCTTCTCGCATAAACTCGAACTTATCGCCAATAGCGGTCACCAATTCTTGCATTTTAGGCGTAATTTCTACGCCATAACGAACGAATAGCTCTGTCATATCAACCATACTGGGAATATCCAAATTGCCGCAGCGCTGCAAGCTGTATTCTAATGGTGTTAAGTCATATTCATTTTTAACGTTAATATCCGCACCGGCCGCAAGCAATACTGCCGCATTGTGGACGTTATGAAAGGTTACTGCGCTATGCAGTGGCGTATTGCCCGCTTTACTTTGAAAGTTTACGTCCGCTCCCATTTGAATAAGAACGCCCAAGTTCGAGTGTATAGCGCCTGCTCTAAGGTGTAGCGGCGTATTGCCATAAGTATTTAAATAATGCAAATCCGCGCCATTATCAACAAGCCACTTTGACAACTCATCGGGACAATGACTAAACCCTAGTGCCGATACCTTACCGTAGCCGCTGTAAGCATCCAGCTCGCATTTGTCAAAAATAGTGATAAGGGTCGAGAGATTTTCTTTTTTGATCAGCTCATCAAAATTCTTGGGAAGTGTTTTTCTTTTTCGTGCCATGGTTACGTACTCTATCCTTTGTATATAACATATTCACTGTGCGCTAAGTGAACTGGGGGGCTATATTTTATATAATATCCCGAAGACTGATATGGCTTATTTTAGAGGCGCTATTATACAAAATAATTTCCCTATAGATCGGTGTTTTTAACAGACAAACTAGACAGCCACTATAATTTTTAGAGGAATATATAGGTAACTACTGCGCTAATAATGTAAGGACACTCAAATTATATGATGGTTGCAAATTTTTCTGTTTTCCTTCTATAACTGACGTTTTACCTGCTCCTTGGCCTCCAGTAAAAAACTCGATTATTCACACGCCCCCCAAAACCAGCGCTTTGCTAAGCGGCAAGATAATAGCGGCCTAAAACTGGCGAGGTCCAAGAAAAAGCCAACTGTTTTTTGCCCGTTTAATTGCCTTGATATATTTTTTATACCATAATCCAATATATATTGGTATTTGAAAGGTTTTACATTATGGCTAAGAATACAAGCGTAACATTAGGCGATCATTTCGATAAGTTTATAAATCAGCAACTTAACTCAGGTCGTTATGGCTCAGCAAGTGAAGTAGTACGTGCTGGTTTAAGAGCCCTAGAAGATCAGGAAATAAAGACAATGAATTTACGCAATATGCTAATTGACGGTGAAAACAGTGGAGTTGCAGATTACTCGTATGATTCTTTGATTTTAGAGCTGGACAAAGATAACCACTAATGTCGAAATTCGAATTATCAGGAAAAGCCAAAAGCGATTTAATAAAAATAGCCAAATATACTCAGTTAACTTGGGGAACAGCGCAAAGAAATGATTATTTAAAACTGTTAGATAGTACTTTCCAGCAATTAGCCAACGAACCTATGCTGGGAATTCATTGCGATTACATAAGGGAAGGTTATCGAAAACGGCCTCAAGGTAGTCACGTAATTTATTATAAAGAACATAAAACAAAGCAAATTTTAATCGTGAGAATATTACACAAAAGTATGGATGTTAACCGCGCGCTCTGAAAAATATAACGAGCCTGTAGAATCACTCGTTTTTAATTTATTGTTATTGATGATTCAACCACAGCCGAGTTCCTATTTTGCTCCCCCTCATTTACTGCTCATTCATTACTCTTTGTGCAAAAAAAATTAGTGAATTATTCACAAAGAGGGTAAGAGACGCTGCGCTTTAGAGTAAGTAAACGAATTTTTTTATTGATTTAGAATTGACCATCACTATATAAAAACGGCCAAAAAGAACACTGGTGCCTATTGCCAGAGTTAAGGTTCGTATGTGTTATAGCGATTTTAACCGCAACACTTTTTAGCTTTTATGCCTGAACCGCAGAAACAATAGTCATTTCTAGCCGTGTACTTCTTAGCTAATGATAATATAGTAGGATACAGCTGTTGGCACGCAGCGTTAATATTTTGTATTTCACTAGATGAATTATCTGCACCAGATAACCTTAATTTATTATGCCTTGCTAAGTACCCTATATATTCATTTATTCTTTCATTATTTATTAGGGCAAAAAACTTCGCTGGTAAGTATTGCCCTACAGCTAATTTCTCAACAGTGTTGTCTAAAACAAACTTAACTGATTTTTGCCTATTTTCATTTAAAGTAACACAAAGTAACGTACCATCTTTTCTTTTTACTACTGTATGTCCCGTTAGTTGAAGAACAACATTCCCAATGATAGTTAGTAACCAACCAAACTGAACCTCACCTCCGTGAATTAACACATACTCATTTGCATTATTTAGGCAATTTAAATCTTTAGAGTAATCTTGTCGTTGAATTTCAATGACGGATAAGCTTTTTAAATTTACTCTATTTAAAAGTGTTTGGCTTACTTCTTTAGGATCAAATTTTTGCATCAAAATGTCAGACTCCACGAGCGCTATCACTCCTAAATCAGGTGCACAGTGGGCGACACCTGAATTTGCTTGTTATATTTCGGTTGCTAGCTCATCTCGTTAAGATATTGCTTAGTTAATAAATGGCTTGTAATCCAGTGCTCAACCAATGCAATTAATGCTTTGAGATCATGAATATCTTTATCTTCCCACTTCCTTACGTAGTGAGCTTCATCATTTCCTATCCATGCAGCTCGTTTTGCACACTCTTTAATATTTTCATCACTGATAAATTCATTTATGCATTGGCCTAACAGTTTTACTTTAATAGCCTCCTCTTTTGCTTCATTAGAAAAAATACAGAAGTCTTTAACTAGGTGCTCTAAGGCTTTTCTGTAGCCAACTCCACATATTTGATCTAGTCCTAACTTTTCAGCATGCTGAGCTTGGCTGTATATATCACAATAGCTTGGCGATAACTCTTTAATAGTCGTATTGAAATTGTTGATTACTCTTTCACATGGAAATGAACCTTGAAATGTGTAATCAGTACATTTAGAACCGGGTCCCTCTGAAGTTTGCTCAAATCTACTAATGAAAAGCCTACCACATTCGCTCGCAGGGCATTTGAACACTACTTCAAACTTCGCTAAATTCATACCTTTATCATCTTCAACCCAATTAGCAGTATCAACATTTATTGGCTCTATTCGTGTATTGCAAATAGGGCATGAATTAGGAGAGCCACTAACCCAAACAGGTCTATTAAGTATTGTTACTTCTTGATGCATATTGAACTCTCAATTTAAAAACATAACAGCTTATTCTCTTCCACTTTGGTGGTTTATAACACCCTAAAACGGCGTATATTACATTCCTTCATAATTCCACCAACAATTTCCTTTGTAAACAAATAATTAATACAGCCAAAAATCACTGCTTGTTATTTTGCAGCAAAGCGGCGGTTAATAATGTTATCGAACAAATTCTCGAACACTCCCCATGAGTAGCGCTAAATTTCGGCTTTTTAGTGTTTGTTGGTAACTTACTGCTTAACTTTTTATCGTTGGGTTTTGTTGCTCTCAACCCAACCTTGTATCTCTCTTAGATAAATGATTAGCTATCTATTAGAGTCTGTGAGCTTGTACCCAACCTTGTAAATTTAACGCCGAGCTGCTCTGGTTTTTCCTAGCGCCTGGCCCCTAAAACCTAGAACCTTTTCCTTACCTAAAATCTGCCATATCTAAATAGTGCTCTATCCCGGTAATTTTATCTTTCGCATGATGATTGACATAAATCACTGTGCTACTGCCGGCAGCGCATATTTTTTCGATTAACAGTAAAACACGCTGCCGATTGGCTTCATCAAGCCCCAAACATGGCTCGTCTAAAATCAGTAATGTGGGGTGTTTTACCATAGCGCGGGCAATCAATAGCATGCGTTGGTCACCAAAAGACAGTTGCGTAAATGGGGTGTTTTTTAACTCACTCAAACCTAATAATGCTAACCATTGTATGGCGATATCAAGCTGAATTTGAGTTGGCTTTTGATACAAGCCAATGCTGTCGTAAAAGCCTGATACTATGGTATTAAGCGCCGAAATACTAACCCGATATTCCATATGCAAAGCATTCGAAATATAGCCAATATGCTGCTTAATTTGCCAAATACTTTCACCACTGCCGCGTTGATAGCCAAACACTTTAATATCATTGTTATAACACTGCGGATTATCGCCAGTGATTAAGTTAAGCAGGCAGGTTTTGCCGGAGCCGTTTTGACCACTGAGCTGCCAATGCTGTCGTGCTTTGATTGTCCAATTTAAGTGGTTAAAAATAACCTTACCGCTATAACTGACGCTGGCATTTTGCAATCGTACTAACTCAGGCTCATTAAACTCTGGGGCACTGTGTGCCACATCTTTGCTAGGAATCGTTAAATCAGTTTGTTGTAGGTGTAATAATTTAAATAAATCATCGCGCTGCTTAAGGTCAGGAGTTGCTAGTTGCTGTTGTAATTCGCCATTTTTCACATAACCATAATGCGTAATAAATACGGGGATTTCATCTAACCGATTAACCACAAAGACCATGGTCATGCTGGCACTTAGTTCGATTAATACGCTACGTAATAGCTCAACGCTTTGTACATCCAAACCATCAAACGGTTCATCAAGCACAATCAGTTCGGGGCGATTACTCAGTGCTTTAATTAACATTAGTTTACGTGTTTCCCCGGTTGAGAGTGCGCGCAAACGTTGCTTAAGCAATGCCTCAAAAGCAAACCCTGTAATTAACTGCTGACATAGCTGTTGATCAAAATATGGGCCTGATTGCTGATAAATCAGCTCTGACACCAATTTAGGGCTGGTTTTACCATCGGTGATGTCGTCTTGATCAGCTAATAACTCAGCGGTAATCAATTGCTTTTGCAGATCTGAAGAGACTATTTCTGTACGCTTAAAATCACAACGTCGTGTACCACTGACAATATTAGCTTGATCGAGTAATACTGCTGTTATGGCTGATTTTCCTGCTCCGTTACCGCCAAGTAGCACCCAATGCTGAGCGCTCTCAACCTGCCAAGTTAGCTTACTTACGAGAAAACTTTCGCGTTCATTGGTACCAAGGTTAGCCGTCACATTATTGAGTTTAATTGACTGCACAGCGATCCTTTTTAGCTCTTAAATTAATTAGTTTGAAAATACATGACTTTTATTAGCATGGCTATAGAATAAAATTCACGCGGTTTAAACCTTTTTAAATCTGCTAACGTCTAATCTATAAAGCCATTAACAACGAGTAAAAATAATGAATACACTTAGTATCTCTAGTTTAGCCGTAATCTTATTAACCAGTAGTTTAGCTGCTCATGCTGAGCAAAAAATTGAACAGATCTTTGATGTCACTGCCAAGCAGGCATTGGCGATCAACGTGCCCGTTGGCAGCCTAGAACTTAGCACCCATCAAGGCAACCAAGTAACCGTGTCGATTGAGCTAAAAGCGAAAAATGATAATTGGTTTAGTGATGATGTTGCACTTGAAGATATCACTTTAAAACATCAACAAAGTAGCGATAAGCTGAGCCTCTCGATTGATAATGACGATGTGCAACAAAGCTGGCTGGTAAGTATACCAACAACCATGGCGATAGATTTAGAGCTAGGTGTTGGCGATATTGAAGTAAATAATTTTGCTAATACTGCCAGCATCGATGTCGGTGTGGGCGCAGTACGGATCAGCAGCGCGTTAGCTGACTATCAAACGATCACCCTAGATAGTGGTGTTGGCGACACCAAAATAGCAGGCATGAAAAATGATGCTAAACATAGCCGTAAGCTGGTCACCTCAACTAGTAAATATAACGGTGGCGGCCAATACCGCATTAACGTTGAAGTCGGTGTAGGCGATATTAAAATCAGCCACTAAAAATTATCAGCCCTCGTTAAATACATTCATGAGGGCTTTTTTAATATCCGCAACCGAAAATGGTTTATAAACATGTACATTAGAGCCAAGTTCATAAGTTCGCTCTAAATCACTTGGCGCAGTGTTGGCGGTGATCACAATGATCGGAACCGTTGAATTTAATTCTTTGCGAATGATATCTATCGCTTGAAAGCCATCCATAACCGGCATGTTCAAATCCATAAAAATCACATTAAACTCACTTTCAGCAATTTTTTGTGTTGCTATTAAACCGTTTTCAGCCACTTCAACGGTGTAATTAAGCTCGGTTAAAATTCGTGATAAAATTGTTGCGTTTAATAAATTGTCTTCCACAATTAAGCAATGCAGTTGTGCGGGTAAGCTGCCTTGATTCGTTAGTAGTGCAGCTTTAGATAATGGCAAACGGATCTTAATCTGTGCACCATGCGGTATGACATCTTTAAACTCAACGCCGCCTTGCATAGCACTGACAATATGTTGCACACGTGCCAAACCGGTTTGTAAGCCCTGAAAGTCATTGCTCTGTTCTATACTATGATGATTTAAATATGGATAGCATTGAGCAAAACCAACGCCGCTATCAGCGACCACTATTTTAATATGACCATCTTGGTAACTAACGGATATTGAAACCTGCCCAGTGCTAGTAAATTTAATGGCATTACTAAGTAGCTCGGTAATGATTTGCTGCAATCGTAAATGATCAAACTCTGTATAACGATCTAACTCAGGACTGAGTTTTACTTCAAACTTTAACTGTTTGTTATCACAGGCAAACTGAAAAGGTGTAATAGCCGACTCAAGCGTGGTTATTAAATTACGCTTGATAAATTTTAACTGCCATTGCCCAGTATTAAACTGCTGTAGTTCATGTAACTCATCCAGCATACTTACAATCCTGCTGGCACAATATTTTGCTTGTTTTTGCAATGCTTGCTGAGATTCTGATAGCTGAAGTTGCTCAATCGAGTCTATCAGCCCTTGTAGCGGTGTTCTAAATTCATGACTTGCCCGTGCGATAAAGCGCTCTTTATAAGTGCTTATCTGCTCTGCTCGCAACTTTTGTTGTTGGTATTTATTAATCGCAGCGATAATTTGCAGCTCCATAGGCTGAAATATAAATTTCAGCTCAATGAATAGCAACACTAAAGTTAATAGCCAAAAAGCCAGCTCTAGGTTGGACAGCACTCGGGTTTTGAACTTTGCTTGTTGTTCAAATAGCGAGACTGCACCATCAAGCTCCTTGAGCAAGCGTTCAACCTCTGCAACTGTAAATCGCTTTTCTACTTTGCTTACACTAGGATCATTTAACAGTTGCTGCACTTTAGCCAAATACGCTAGCGACGTTTGCGCAAGATTAATCGGTGACGAAAAATAATAAGCAACCAACTCGTCGTCTAAATATAAATAATCGCCATTAGAATGCTGTTGCACTAAAAATTCATGCCCTGCTCTAAACTCTGCGCTCGCTTTAGCTAATACATTACGATGTAATTTAATATTGCTACCAATCTCAGTAACCATGGCATTACTATGCCAAGCGATTTTTTGTGACAACATCCGCTGCTTACCTGCAACATTGATAATATGAGCATCGTCTTTTTGCACAAAAAACATAAACTGAATAAGCAAAGCACTCGCGCTCGAGAGAATCGCTATCGCTAATAACGCCCAACGATAGCGCGACCGAATATTAGCAATAATTTGAATCATAATAGGCCCTATTATTTTTTAATAAGTGTAGACCAAAGGGGATAAAGTGACACTTTACGCAATGATATTATTAAAAAAATAAACCCCGCTTAAATGCGGGGTTTATCAGTTTTGGTTTAATAATTACCGATTTTCTAAACGATTATAATCAAACAAACCGTATTCAACACCACCGTATTGTTTGGCAACTTTGTGCAAAATATCACTGTATTGCCAAAATTGCGGATGTGTTCGGCGAATTGCAAACTGACTCTTTAATGCTCTGTAATCGGCTTCTATTTGCATCAATGGTAGTTGCTCGGCAAATGATGCAAGTTGTTGTGGATTATTCAAATACCAAATTGTTTCAGGGTAATCACCAATGAAACCAGGCACAATGGTGACGGTATCTTCTGCATAAGCGCGCTGCCCTTCCTCGTTCAATAAACTAGAAATATTATAATGGGCATTGTGATGGATCATGGTATACGCTTGATGCTCTGCAGCACCGTCTTTCACTAATATAAACGAGATTTGCGGCAGTAAATTAATTGCTTTTGCAGGCATATTATTTAACTGCTGTAACGGCTCTGGTACTTGTGTGTAATCAAAGCGCGGACTTAACACCGGTTTTAGCGTTTGTTTAATTAAGCCATATAACTCGTGTTGTTGATCCTGTGTTTTGTAGTCAATACCAGTTGGCTGACTAAACTCATCACCACTTTCAAAGAAATTAGTTAAACTCGGTGGTGCTTTACGATACCAGTTTGCTTTTAACTCTTTACGCTGAGGCTTAGGTAACAGTGCTAAAAAGTTTTGCTCGCCTTCTAGACGCAAAAAATCCATGTATAAACGAGTGATCAACTGATGGCCAACATTACCGTAGACATCAAACCCGGCAACTAATAAATAATGTATCCGCTCAAACAGTGCGTAATCTAATACCCACATGGTTTTTGGCTCTTGGCCAATAAAACCTTTAACCACAGTCGCACTATCAAAATGGCGGAAAATAGTCAGAGCAGCATTATCATTCACCTCGTCACCACGCCATAATAGGTCTGTGGTTAGATTTTCACCATTTTTGAACATGCTATTTGCCAACGTTGCCTTGGCTTTAAGGTAAGTATTCTGACGTTTGGCATATTTGACCCAGCTAGAAATAGGTAAAGCGTTGCTTTCTTCAGCCGCTGGCAATGCCAAGGCATCTTCATGTTGTAGCAGCATTTCACCCACTTCTGGCGTTGCCGCTTTAGCTGGATCAGCAAATGCCACCCAAAAATGATCATTAATAACATTTAACGCTATTTGACCACGACAAACAGGCCCTTTAATAAAGCCCATAATGATTAATTCAGCTTCATCTAACATAAATTGATATTTAGATTTAACCGGCATGGCGGCAAACACTTTAAATGGGTTGGATGCTATTTCTGGCAAGTAACTTGGCATGCTGTCAACGTGATAATCTGGCGCAATAAACTGGCTGTACAAGCGCGCTAATTTACTGTCATTCAGTGCCAGTGGTAAATGCGTTTTTGCCAAAATAGTCGAACGATCATGCATTAAGCGATAATACACCCGCTCCACTTTAGGGTCATCGTAAGGGCGGCGGGTATTTATTAACTCAATGTCCTGCCCTGGTGGGGTACTCGAACGCACCAATTTAAAAAAGCTTTTTTCATCATCTTGAACAAAATAAATATGTGCTAAATACCAATGTTCAAACACATAACGTGCTGTTAATTGATACTTTAAATCGTCTTGATTTAAAAAGCTCTCCCAGCGTTGTGCTTGAGCTAAAGCAGCTTTGCTTGGCGGTTTAATATGCGCCATTTTACCGCCCTCTTTAAGCCACTTTTCAAGGTGCTTAAATTCAGTACGCGAAATACCAGGTAATCCATATGGCATCCCGGAATGAGGTTGGCTGTTGGCAAGGCTGTCAAATTCTCCTATAGTGGCGCAGCTTTGCGAGCGATCTAAAGAAAAATCAAACTCATCACCTAAGATCTCATCATTTGGTAGCGGTGAGCTCATTTTTAACACTAAACTGTTGTACAACACGCTACCGGCAAGATTTGCTTGCTCTGTTTGCGCTCGTTCATTCAATACTGGGGTAAAGTCTTTATCACGCCACTGGCTAGTATTCGTTGCATCAAAAAGTAAGCGGCTGGGAGTCGATGCTAATAAACGAGTACCATTGTAAACACGTTCCTTACTTAGGCCGCGGTCAATTCCTTCTGGAGATGAAAGTTTCAGTTGGCATGGTGCATCATAGCAGCCATGACAAACCACACAACGACTCTCGAGCACAGGTTGTACATGCTGTAAAAACTCAGCACCGCTACCTGAGTTATGTTCAACCATACGCTGCTGTGTTTGCTCTGGCCCGAATAGCTCATTGTAATGAGCGGCACCTAAATAAGCGCAGCCACTGAGCACAACAATTAGTGCACTCAGCAAAAAAGACTTTCTCATCGAATTATTCGTCCTCATCGCCCAAGTCAAACGTCGGCATCATATCCATTTGTGGGGACACAAATGTTTGCTCTGATTGGGTATCGAGTACTGCGCTCAATAATGGTCCACGCGTTAAAGTTAGCTGTGCTTGATGTGCATTGCTTGCTAAGTCTGCAAACGCCGGGTTATGGGCTTCTACAATATAATCTGAAATAGTAATAGCAATGCTGCTATCCGGTGCTGGATTTTGACAAAGCTGGGTCAGTAAGTCGTCATCTAAAAGTACGCTTATTGAGAGATCAGGGGTCGATAAATCTCGCTCATTTAAGGTCTCATCAAAAAGAAATAACGGAAGTGTTAAACTACTATCTTGCTCTAATTCCATGTGCTGCTCTCAAATACTAAAATCGTTAATATGACAGTATTATAGCAAAAATTAATTAAATTTAGCTAAACTGACTGCTGATTTACAGCCTGTTTAGCTATTAAAGATAACCTACATTAAATATTATTTACCAAGGTAGGGTTTCACCATTTGAATGCCAAAAACCACCACTATTGCTTAGGTTTAGTTCATCAATACGTTGTGCTAAAAGCTCTGCAGATAATTCAGGCGAAATGTCTCCGGCATAATTAACCATTTGTGTTTGCACAAAGCCCGGATGAAATAAACCAACCGCAATTTTTTTGCTTTTTAGCTCATGAGCTAAACTGACTGATGCCGCGTTAAGTGCAGCCTTTGACATACGATAACCAATATAACCACCTGAGTCATTATCAGCAATCGACCCTAAGCGACTGCTGATCATGGCAACTTTAGCGTCAATACCTAAGCAGTGTATTAACGCATGGGTAACTCGAATTGGTGCTACAGCATTGATGGCTATCTGTTGATTAATGGTATCAAAATCCATCTCTGCCATACTTTCATTATGGAAAATACCGGCATTGTTAATAAGCAGATCTATCTTATGCCCATGTAACTGGTTTTCAAGTGTTTCGATATCTGCTGCATTGGCAACATCGATATTGCTGATCACTGTCACATCTAATTCTTTAAGTTCATCGCTTGGAGTACGCACCACGGCCGTAACCTGGTAACCCTTTGCTAAATATTGCTGACATAAATTAAGGCCGATGCCACGATTAGCGCCTGTAATTACCACATGCTTTGTCATACTTTTACTCCCATTCTATATACACTCTATAACTGAGAGCTTGGGGCAAACAAAAATAAAAAAAGCACCTGAGTGCTTTTTTAGTCAATTAAATTAAGCATAACTAGCTGCATTTCAGATCATTTATGAAGGAGAACATAATTGAAAACACCGCCCTTGTTGAGCGGTGATCACACTAAAGTGGCCCACTTCGGGAATATCGGTTGATGGTACACAAACCTTTCCATCTGGCTATTAATCTTGAAACTGGAACTTGGCCGTTTAACACTTGGCTCTTTTTAGTGGCTGTGCCCACCACCAAGCGCTTTACCATTAGCATCATAAAAGCCAGACGCACCATGCTCGATAAATCCTAAGTTAATCATTTTGGCTAAAAATGGGTCGCCTTCGTTATCACCGATATCCGCATAGTCAGTCGTTTGATAAGCATCCCATAGGGCAAATTGCTGCTGTATCGGAGCTTTTTTAAAGTCCACAGTGCCCAACGTTAATGTTTGAGTAAGTTGCGGTTTACCAATACTCATTGCGCTTACCAGCTTTTGATTTACCAACCATGCAAGCTCAATCGTAGTATCACCTTGCACTAATTGATAATGCTGTATTTTCTCGCAGCCATCACCTTGCTCATCGGTTAAAGTCATCTTGGCAATAAAATCATCACTAACTAATTGGTATTTAGTACTCCAATCTTGCTGACCTTGCACCTCTGAAGGTTGATATTCAATACCACGCTGCGGTGTTTGAAAGTAACGAATTGGCCGAATTTGCTGATTACTCAACTGTTGCCACACTTCAACTAATTCAAGGCCTTGCTCTGCAACCTGATGGGGTGTTCGCCATAATGTAAACTGTTGAGATTCAGCCACAGCTTTGCCCGCAACTTGCTTACTAACCTGATAGCTTGCTTGCACATATTGACTGTCCAACGCGCACTGCGTGGCACTGGCCAATGGACTTATTAACGCTAAAGATAGGATAATTTTTTTCACTGGATTCTCTTTTCGATTTAATACCGTGGGTCACTGTAATGTGTTTATTTTGCAGATTAATGACAAAGAGCAACTCAGTTTTGAGTTGCTCTTTAGTAAAGCGTATTACATGACAATTACTTAATTTGTAACTTTAGCATCCGCTTGTTTTACTAAGTCAGCTGCATAATCCATCACGTGAAAAATAAAGCTCTGCTCGTTAGTACCTGTTACTAAATGCGCACCAGGGCCAATTGCATAAACACCAACATCTTCACCAGCATGAGTTTCAGATGACAGCGGCACAAGTGCTTCTTGGTGGAAACCTGGACTTTGCGTATCCACATCGGTTAAATCAACACGGCCGGTTACTGGGGCAAAGTCGTAACCTACTTCAGCATCCGTTTCCTGACCTAAATCTCTAAAGCCGCCACCATTAGCATAACCTACGGTGGTGTATGGCATATTATCGGCAGCAAGTGTTGGCTCGGTTTCACCCACGGCAACCACTTTACCTAAAATTGGATTACCGCGTTTTGGGTAGCCTGCGATAGTAAATACATGGCTGTGATCGGCAGTAACAATAATCAGCGTATCTTCAATGCTGGTTTTATCAAGCGCCACTTGCACCGCTTTTGATAACTCAATGGTATCACTTAAAGCGTTATAGGCATTGCCCGCATGGTGAGCATGGTCAATTCGTCCAGCTTCAACCGTCAAGAAAAAGCCTTTCTCGTTGTTATCCAATACATCCAGTGCTTTTGCTGTCATCTCTGATAACGATGGTTCACCTGCAATATCATTGCCACGGTCAGCTTCGTATTGCATGTGAGATTCATTAAACAAGCCAAAAATTTGTTTAGTGTTAGTCACATCAATCGCATTAAAACCTGCTTGATCCATTACGTATTGACCATTTGGATACTGAGCTTGCCATTCAGCAGTTAAATCACGGCCATCAGTACGATCGCCTTCTACCGAGCTTACTGCATCAGCTGAATTATATGCTGCGTCTTTTGGTAAGAAATGACGACGACCGCCACCCATTACCACTTCAAGACCATCAACATCGATCCCAGCAAAACGCGCTTCTAAGTTCTTTTCAAAGTTAACCAGTTGCGATGCAATATCTTCACAATTAGCCGCTTCCGACTCAGGCATATCTGAAACATCTTCCCAATTGCGGTTTGCCGCTTTTGCATACGTTGCAGCTGGTGTGGCATGGGTAATACGTGCCGTTGAAATAAGTCCCGTTGATTTACCTGCAATTTCCGCAAGCTCTAATGACGTTACTAATTCATGGCCTTTACCTGACAAACAATTACCATTAACCACTGCTTCATCAATACCAATAACACCGACATCAGTTTTTACGCCTGATGCCATTGCTGTCATCGTACCGGCAGAATCAGGTGTTTGTGCATCAACATTATAAGTTTTAGCAAACCCTGAAAACGGTAGTGTTTCAAAGCTTAACTGATGTTCTTCACCCATTTTGCCCTGTAACTGACCCGCTAAAATACGCGCAGCTGTTACTGTTGAAATCCCCATACCGTCGCCAACAAACAAAATGACGTTTTTCGCTTTGCCAGACTCTTTAACAATATTAGCAATATTATCTTGGCTACTAGCTAATTTAGTGTGTGCTTCTTTATACCAAGTATTGGTAGTAAGCGGCGCTAACTGTTGTGGATTCAATGAAGTTTCAGCATCGTTACACACTACAGTGGTTGTAGTTACTTCATCTGCATCCAGCTCACCATTTTGATTGCTGTCGTCACCTGTTAGGGTCTCAATGCCACCATTGATACATTGCTCAGAGCCAACTGCAAGCGTATTTTTAACCGTCATTGACTCAATTTTATCGTCATCATCAGAGCAACCCGCTAACGCAACAACCACAGCAAGAGATATTAAGTTAAGTTTTTTCATTGTAATCACCATTATTCTTCTATTAGTTCGAGCGCTTGACTGATAATGTGGAAAATAACATTTTGCTCCACAACGCCTTGTGCCAACTGTGCCCCAGGGCCCTTAGCATGCAATGAAATATCCTCACCTGCATGAGTTTCCGAGCTAAGTGGGACTGCTGCTTCTTGATGAAAGCCCGGTGTTAAGGTATCAACACCACTTAATTCAACACGCCCAGCAACGGCTGCGGCTAAATATGAAGCGTCTGCATCTGTTTCATCACCTAAATCTCTAAAGCCCAAGCCATTTGCGTAACCGACTGTGGTATAAGGCATACCGTCAGCTGCAAGGGTTGGAGTATCGCGACCTACTGCTACAACTTGACCCAAAATTGGGTTACCGCGTTTTGGATAGCCAGCAATGGTAAATACATGGCTGTGATCCGCAGTGACTAAAATAAGTGTTTCATTCGGATCGGTATTTTCTACTGCTGCTTTTACCGCATTGGCAAATTCAATTGTGTCATTTAATGCGTTGTAAGCATTACCGGCATGGTGGGCGTGATCGATACGACCCGATTCAACCGTTAGGAAAAACCCTTTTTCATTATTCTTTAATATATCAATCGCTTTAGTCGTCATTTGCGTTAATGAAGGCTCACCTGCAATATCATTACTGCGATCCGCTTCATATTGCATATGCGATTCATTAAATAATCCAAATACGCGTTTGGTATCGCCATTTATTGCGTCAAAGCCGGCCTGATCAGTAATGTATTTACCATCGCTATACATTTGCTGCCATTGCGCTGTTAAATCACGTTCATCAGTACGATCACCTTCGACTGCACTCATAGCATCATTAGAGTTAAATGCAGCATCTTTTGGTAAGAAATGACGACGGCCGCCACCCATCACCACTTCTAGACCATCAACATCAACACCCGCAAAGCGCGCTTCAAGATTTTTTTCGAAATTAACTAATTGCGACGCAATATCTTCACAACCTGCAGTGACTGCATCTGCAGGCATGTCGGAAATGTCTTCCCAATTACGATCAGCTGATTTTGCATACGTTGCAGCTGGCGTTGCGTGGGTGATCCGTGCAGTAGAAATAATACCTGTGGCTAGGCCTTTAATTTCTGCAAGCTCTGTAGCTGTAATTAATTCATTACCTGCTACAGTTGCACATTTGCCCCGTTCAATGTCTTCGTTAACACCAATAACACCAACATCCGTTTTAACACCTGAGATAATAGCCGTCATGGTGCCTGCTGAATCCGGTGTTTGCGCATCGACGTTATACGTTTTTATTTGTGCCGAATACGGAAATTCTTCAAAGCTCAAAAAGCCCTCTTCTCCTAAAGCGCCTTGTTTTTGGCCTGCAAGGATACGTGCTGCGGTGAGGGTTGATATACCCATGCCATCACCAACAAATAGAATTACGTTCTTTGCTTTAGTGGCTGGTGTTGCATTAGCCATCGTTTCTTTAGAGGTTAATTTAGCCTGTGCAGCGCTATACCAATCACTTTTCATTTGGTTATCAGGTAACACACCTGCATTAGCACCCGCTGACAACGCCAGTGTTAAACCAATTGCAGTCGCAATTTTATTAATTTTCATTTTTAAGTTCCATTGATACGATTTGGTCAAGAATGTCTGTAGTAATGAGAGCATAATATTAGGTAGGTTTTGTTACTTAAAAAGTGACTTTATGTTACATAAAAATTAAAAGTTACATTGTTTTTATTTGTTATATCATAACGTTATGATGGGTAAGCGGTAAGCGGTAAGCGGTAAGC